>NC_016751.1:1800000-2100000 GCF_000255135.1 Marinitoga piezophila KA3 | reverse complement strand
GACAGATTTGTTAAAATTCCAGAATCTGGAATTGCCGAAATCTGGGTTGTTACCAGTGTAGAAGAACCGTATTTGAAAGCTTCTGACGTTGATATACGCCCAAGAGTATTAAGCGCAATAATGGATTCTTCAACTGAAATCAAAAGTGTATTAACCACTCCTTTTGATATAAAAAATTGGAAAGGGAAAATAAATGTAATTTCAAATGGAAAATCACTTGAAATAAAAAATGTTGAAAAATTGGATCCTACTGATATTTCAAAAACCAATAAAATAAAGATTATTTTGAAAAATCCTTTTAAAGAAGTAGATTCAAATATAGAAGTAAATATAAATGGATACGTTGGGAAAAATGTAATAATGAGAAATATATTAAATGATTTTTATTATGATGGAAATGATTTAGGAGTTACCTATACTCATGAAAAATCTGTATTTAAAGTCTGGTCTCCAGTTTCAAAAAGCGCTGAATTATTATTATATAAAAAGTATAATTCAAATACTCCTGATGAAAGATATAAAATGAAGAAAGACAAAAACGGAGTATGGAGCATCTCAATTAATAAAGATTTACAAGGCTGGTTCTATAAATATAGATTCTATTCATACGGAAAATATAGAGAAACTGTAGATCCTTATTCAAAAGCTGTTTCAATTAATTCTGAAAAGTCAGCAATAATCGATTTAAATGAAACTAATCCAGATAATTGGAATAAAGACATTAAACCTCCATTCGTAAACCCTGAAGATGCAATAGTATACGAAATACATGTAAAAGATTTTACAATCAATGAAAATTCAGGTGTCTCCGAAAAGCTAAGAGGCAAATACCTTGGACTTGTAGAAGAAAATACTAAAGGTCCCGATGGAGTAAAAACAGGTTTATCTCATTTAAAAGAATTAGGAATAACTCATGTCCATATTATGCCAATTCAGGATATATACTTTATCGATGAAACGAAATTCAGCGAACAATACGGTTGGGGATATGATCCAAAATTATATAACGTTCCTGACGGCTTTTATTCAGTAAATCCATTTGATCCAAAATCAAGAATATATGAAGTAAAGGAAATGGTTAAAAAATTCCATGAAAACGGTATAAGGGTTGTTCTTGATGTTGTATATAATCACACAGCAGTTGTAGGAGAAGGTTCTGCATTTGATCAAACTGTTCCTTACTATTATTATAGAACAGATGACATGGGACATTATACAAATGGATCAGGTGTTGGAAATGAAATTGCAACAGAAAGACCTATGGTCAGAAAATTCATTGTAGACTCAGTAAAATACTGGGCAAAAGAGTATCATATTGACGGTTTCAGATTTGATTTAATGGGATTAATAGATAAAAAAACTATGGCTAAAATTTCTGAAGAATTACATAAAATAGATCCTGATATTTTATTATATGGTGAACCATGGACAGGAGGAGGAAAATTATTATTTGGAAAAGGAGATCAAAAAAATCTTCATATAGCAGTATTCAACGATGACATAAGAAATGCTATTAGGGGTAGTGTTTTTGATGCAAAGAAAAAAGGTTTTGGATTAGGTTCTCTTGGAAAGGAAACAAAAATCAAAAGAGGTGTTGTAGGCTCTATAACTTATGATTCAAGAATTAGATTATGGGCTGCAGATCCAGAAGAAACAATAAATTATGTTTCAAACCATGATAATCACACATTATGGGATAAAAATGCAATTGCACTTGGATATGAGCCATGGAAGGAAAAAGTTCCTGAAAACATTGAAGAAAAACTTAAAAAATCACAGAAATTTTCAAATGCGATAATCTTAACTTCACAGGGAATTGCATTTTTACATGGCGGTGTTGATTTTGCAAGAACAAAAATGGGCGAACACAATCCTTATAACAAACAATTACCAAATGAATTTGACTGGTCACGCAAAGCAAAATATTATGATATTTTTGAATATTACAAAGGATTAATTCAATTGAGAAAAGAACATCCCGCATTTAGAATGACCAATGCAGAAATGATTAAACAACACCTTGAATTTTTAAAAACTCCAAAAAAGAGAATGGTTGCATTTATCTTAAAAAACAATGCAAATGGAGATAAATGGAAAAATATACTCGTAATCTACAACGCTAATTCTTCAAAGGTATCTTTTAATTTACCTGAAGGAAAATGGAATATAGTTGTAAACGGAGAAAAGGCTGGAACAGAAATAATCAATACCTCAGAAACCAAAATCACCTTAGAACCTTTATCAACATATGTTTTATATCAACAATAAAAAAATGGCAGGTCTAAAAACCTGCCATTTTTATTTATTATTTAATATATGTATTTTAATCTATAATAATTTTCACCACTTACGACATATAAGGTATCGTCTTTATTTAATTTATATGGATTCTCATTTACTTTAACTTCTGTTTCTAATAGTTCACTAATTTTTTTTGCACATTCTGCATCTCTTACGTGACTTTCAAAACCTTCTTTTATCCCGTGTTTTAATTCTTCAAGAGAAATTCTTTCAACCCTTAAATCTTCCACGGGCTTTACTAATATCAAATCTAAATCAACCCTATCAGCAACGTATTTAGCCATATATATCCCTCCCTGATTAATTTTGACATATATATTATACCACATTTTAATGAAAATGAAAAATTAAATTAAAAAAAGATTTCTAAGCTTTTTTCTTCAGGAGCGCTACTGATTCAAGATGTTTAGTGTGAGGGAACATATCTACAAAAACAAAATTTTCAATTTCATACAATTCTTTAAGCATAATCATATCCCTTACAAAGTTTTTGGGATTACATGAAACATATACGATATTTTCAAATTTATTGTCTAAAAGGAATTTAATAACGTTTTTATGCAATCCTGCCCTTGGCGGGTCAACAACCACACTATCAAATTTAATATCCAATTCCTTTACTACATCCTTTGCATCTCCAAGATAAAATTCAACATTTTCAACATTATTATTTTTCGCATTTTCCCATGCTGCATCAACAGCCTCTTTTATTATTTCCACGCCAACAACCTTTTTTAATGTTTTTGCCATTAACAATGTAATTGTTCCTGCACCACAATAAAGGTCTAATCCTGTTTCTGCAGTTTTGTTTAAATATTCCAGAACTTTTGAATATAACACTTCAGATCCCAATGTATTTGTTTGCAAGAAAGAAAAAGGACCTATTTTAAAGGTTAAATCAAGTACTTTTTCCTCAAAATAATCCTTTCCATAAAGTTTTCTTACTTCATCAGGTCTGACTACCGTTGATTTTGCATCTGTAATGGTATGATATATACTTACTATATTTCCTTCAAGTTCTATTTTTCTTACTTCTTCAGTCCATTTTTCAACATATGAATGAAAATCTTCTGAAGATGTTGCAATATTTAAAAGAATCTCATTGGTTTTAAATCCTTTTCTCATAACAAGATGTCTTAAATAACCAGTATGTTTTCTATAATTTCTAAATGGTATATCCTTAAAAAACTCTTCTGAAAATTCTATTATTTTCCCAAAGTCTTTTGGGGCTATTTTACAGTCTTTAGCAGAATAAACATCATAAAATCTCCCTTTACCTCTTAAACCTATTGTAAGGGGACCGTCTTTATATTCATTACCAAATGAATATTCCATTTTGTTTCTGTAATGATATTTAATAGGTGAAGTAATTACACCTTCATAATTTTTTATTTCCATTTTGCTTTCATTGAAAAGTTCTAAAATCTCTTCTGTTTTTTTCTTCAATTGCTCATTATAATCTATATCTAAATAAGTACATCCTCCACATTTACCAAATGCATTACATATATTTTCCATCAATAAACCTCCACTTTATTTTTGTAATTCTTTTAATTTGTTTAAAACATCTTCCACATGCCCTTTTACTCTAACCTTTTCCCAGACATGTGCAATTTTTCCTTCAGGATCTACTAAAACTGTTGTTCTTACAACACCATAATATTCCCTGCCATACATCTTTTTCAATTGCCACACACCAAAATCTTCTAAAACCTTTTTTTCTTCATCACTTAATAACTTAACCTTTAGATTATGCTTTGTTTTGAATTTTTGATGTTTATCTATACCATCAGGACTTATACCAACAATTTCTGCATTTAATTTCTTGAATTCATCAAGCATTTCTGTAAAATCTATTGCTTCTGTTGTACAGCCTTTTGTATTGTCTTTTGGATAAAAATACACAACAACCCATTTTCCTCTGTAATCGTTTAATTTAAATTCCTTTCCTTCATCATCCAATAATGTAAAATCAACAACATCACCTACATTGTATTTTAAATATTTCATGAAATCCCCCCTTTAAATTTTTACATGTTGATTTTTTTGAAAATGTGCAATTAAGTTATATATATCAGAAAACCTCATAAAAAGATTCACTCATGCAGCTTGATTGCTAATCCTCAAAAATTACTCGTTCTTGGGGGTCGTTGCAGACTCACATCCATGTTCGTCTTCACTCAAAATCACATCCATGTGATTTTGACCCCCGCCACTCGCAATTTTTTCGGGCAATCTTCGAGCATTCGTTCATCTTTTTATTCGGTTTTCTTCTCTGAATTAATAATTTTTTTGTTTACAGATATTTTTAATTTTATTTTGTCTTTAAGTACATGGTTAGGTTCATAATGTCTGATGGTGTGATGCCCGGTATCCTCATTGCCTGGCCTACAGATTTAGGCCTTACCCTGGATAATTTCTCAACAGCTTCAAATGCAAGGTTTGGCACCTTTGAAAAGTCTATATTCTCAGGTATTTTTTCCTTTTCCAACCTCTTCATTTTTTCCACATCTTCCATCATTCTCTTTATATATCCACCATATTTTATTGCAATCTCAACCTGTTCAAGTAATTCTTTGTCTTTTATTGGCTGTGGATCAAATTCCATAATGTCTGTATATAATACCTGCGGTCTTTTGAGAATATCGTATAAACTCATTCCCATTTTTATAGCCGATGTTCCTTTTGAAACAAGAATATCGTTTATTGTATTATTTGGTTTTACTTTTATATTTTTCAATCTTTCAATTTCTTCATCAATATTCCTTTCTAATTTCAATACCTTTTCATAGAATTCCTTTGGAATAAGACCGTACTTATATCCATACTTCGCCAATCTCAAATGTGCATTGTCATGTCTTAATAAAAGCCTGTATTCAGCACGTGAAGTAAGTAATCTATATGGCTCATTTGTTCCTTTGATTATCAAATCATCAATTAAAACTCCTATATAGGATTCGGCACGTGAAATAATAAACGGTTCTTCACCTCTTAATTTAAGCGCAGCATTTATACCTGCAATTAAGCCCTGCCCTGCAGCTTCTTCATATCCACTGGTTCCGTTAATCTGCCCGGCAAAATATAACCCTTCAATAATCTTTGATTCAAGCGTATGTTGAAGTTGATCTGGATATGCAAAATCATATTCAACAGCATATGCAGGTCTTACAATTATTGCATTTTCCAAACCAGGTACACTTCTCACCATTTGTATCTGAGCTTCATAAGGTAAAGAGGTACTTAAACCATTTATATAATATTCCTGTGTATTTCTTCCTTCCGGTTCTACAAATAATTGATGTGAATCCTTATTAAATTTTACAACCTTATCTTCAATTGATGGACAATAACGTGGCCCTATACTTTCAATTAATTTTACTTCACCATATAATGGAGAGAACATCAGATATTTTTTTATGATATCATGTGTTTCTTTTGTAGTTCTTGTAAGCCAGCATGGAAAATCTTTTTCAAGAACCTTCGGTTCACTGAAATATGAAAATGCCAATGGTTCGTCAGCAGTATCCTGTCTTTCCATTTTTTCAAAATTAATACTTTCTTTTAAAACTCTTGCTGGAGTTCCTGTTTTAAACCTACCGAGTTTTATGCCATGCTTTTTCAATGATTCGCTTAATCCATTAGCAGGAAAATCTCCCATTCTTCCTGATTCAAAAACACTTCTTCCAACAAAGATTTTCCCTCTTAAAAATGTCCCTGTTGTTAAAATTACAGCTTTTGCTTCGTACTTTGCGCCGAGTTCAGTTACAACACCTTTTATCTTTCCATTTTCCACAACCAATTCTTTTACAAGACCATATCTTAATAATAGATTAGGTGTTGTGTGAAGTATATTTTTCATTCTCTGTGAATAGTCATATTTATCTATCTGCGCTCTTAATGCTCTTACAGCAGGTCCTTTTTTGGTATTTAACATTCTGATATTAATCATACTCTGGTCAGTTACCTGCGCCTGTAATCCACCAAGCACATCTATTTCTCTTGTAACTATACCTTTAGCTGGACCACCAATTGCTGGATTACATGGTGCCCAACCAACATTATCAAGATTTATTGTTAGCAATAACGTTTTCATTCCCATTTTAGCGGAAATATATGCAGCCTCTATTCCAGCATGTCCGCCACCAACAACAATAACATCATAAATCAGGTCATCTTCAAACTTTCTCACAAAAGGTCCCTCCACTCTATAATTTTATTTTTAATCAATACCTATAAATTATCGTCAAAATAAATCTTCCATTTATATTTTTTAGCCAGATGTGCTCCATATACAAATCCACCTATATGAGCCCACCATGCTACTCCCGAACCATAATAAGGCCCTATTAGCGATAATACACCATTAAATATCTGGGACATAAACCAAATTCCAATAAATATAAATGCAGGAATATCTATAAAAAACGGAAATACAATTATTATGAATAACGTCTGTATTTTTGCAAATGGGAATAATACAAAATACAATCCTATTATTCCTGCAATTGCACCTGATGCACCTATGGTAACCACAGGAGAAGTTATATTAAAAATATAATGTGTAAATGCTGCTATATAACCACTTATAATATATACCATTAGAAATTTAAAATGTCCCAATGTATCTTCCACATTATCCCCAAATAACCACAACGACCACATATTTCCCAAAATATGCAAAAAACTTCCATGCAAAAACATACTTGTGAAAATCGAAAATAGGTTTAATATTATATATTGAATATTTCCTGTTACTATTCCTTTTGTTAATTCCCCAGGAATAAAACCATAATAGTTTATGAAATGCTCTCTTATTCCAGAAGGTAATGATAACTCTACAAAAAACACTATGGTATTTATGATAATCAAAGTTATAGTAACTACCGGGATTCTTTTACTGGGATTTATATCTCTTAGTGGAAACATTTTATTCTCCTTTCGTCATATCAGATTAATTTATTTTATTTCATTTACTTAATGATGTTTATTATAGGAAAAAGACTAATGCAAAAAGCATTAGTCTATATATTCTGAAGCGTATTTTTTACTTTTAATAATGCCAATAATATCAATCTCGTAGATTACAAAATATAATATAAAACTCAACGCTATTCCATAAATTATATCTATAATTGAATGCTGTTTAATCATAACCGTTGAAGCAATTATTAAAGACATTATTATAAAAGAAACGCTTCTCATTATCTTATTATCTTTAAATTCATTGCTTTTTATTATACTAAAATGCACTGCCAATGAATCCAGAACATGGATGCTTGGAGCTGTATTAGTTGGTGTATCATTTAGATAAATATTCTTTATTAAATTTGAAAAAAAATCATTTGATTGAATTACAGGTCTTAAATTTTGACCATTGGGATATATCATATAGATAAAATAACATGCTGTCATTCCCACAAACATAAAAGAAATCAATCTATAATAATCTTCTTTTGATTTAAAACCAAAATAAATTATTGCCATAAGTATATAGATATACCAGAATAAATAAGGAACTACCATTTCTTTAACAAAAGGAATATAATAATCTATTTTAGAGGATATTACATACTTTGGAACAGCATTTATTGTTTCTGTATATTTATACAAATGATAAATAACTATATAATATAATAAAAATAAGAAATGACCATATTTTCTTAGTTTATCTAGCAATGTGGTAATCCCTCCCATAACAGAAATTATAAAAATTTATTCATATATAAAAAAACTGCAATTTTTATTATACAACATTTTCTTTTCATTTCGTAATAATGTTTGTGAAAATTTATTTTTCACATATATTTAAACAAGCTTCTCAATAGAAATTCCATTAATAACAACAAATTTCATCTTATCTTCTGAAAAATTTTAAAAGATAATGATATACTATAATTGAAGAGATTTTAAAAATAGGGAGTTGATAATATGAATTTTATAGAATATATTTTCATTTTACCAGAAAATCAGGAGGAAGATGTAGAAACTTTCCTTGCAATTAATGAATTTCAAAATTACTATATAGACAAACCAACAAAAGGTCAGGAAGCTATAAAACTATATATAAATCCCAATTATCCAGAACAAGAAGTTTTAAACTTTTTTGAAGATAGATTTGAGCTCATTTCCAAAAAAGAAATTTCAGAGCAGGAATGGCTTAAACCCTGGGTTGAATCCTTAAAACCATTTGAATTTTTGGAAAATATCTGGATTTTACCTGATCCGGAAAAATCTGAAGGTGTTCCCAAAAATGCAAAAATAATAAAAATTATTCCCGGAACAGCTTTTGGAACCGGATTGCATCCTACAACAAAGCTAGCTGCAAAAAATTTACTAAAGGTTATAGGTGAAGGTGCAGAAGTATTGGATGTTGGCACAGGAACTGGAATATTGTCTATCATCGCATATTTATTTAACGCAAAAAACATTGTAGCAATTGATTACGATATTCTTGCTGTAGAAAAAGCTATAGAAACATTTAATTTAAACGGAATAGAAAATATAACAGTTAAGCAATCTGATTTACTTTCAAATATAGACAATTCCGAAAAATTCGATATTATAATTGCCAATATAGTTGTTCCAATTTTATTGAGATTATTAGATGACGAAAAGCTCGACAATATTTTAAATGACAATGGTTATTTAATTCTTTCTGGAATTAATGCAGAACGCGAGAATGAAATTCTTTCAAAAATAACAGAACACGAATATAATATAATTTCAAGAGAGGAAGATGCTGGATGGATATCAATTCTCCTACAGAAAAGGATTTAAATATAATAGAAAAACAGATAAACAGGAAACCTCATAAGGTTATTGACATACCTAAACGCTGTTCTTATGGTTATCCTATAGTTATAAAAAGTTATCCTGTTAAGGATAATGAACCATTTCCAACATTATACTGGCTTACATGTCCTCATTTAATTAAAGCTGTAGGAAAACTTGAATCGCTTGGTAAAATCAAAAAATGGGAAGAAGAATTAAAAAATAACGAAGAATTATTAAATTCTTATCTTAATGCCCATAAAGAAGAACAGGAAGAAAGACTCAAAATCCTGGATAATAGCACAGAAGAATGGATTAAAAATGCTTTAAAAAAGGTAGGAATAGGTGGCATTAGAAATTTTGAAACGATAAAATGTTTACATCTGCATCTTGCATCGTATTTAGGAGGAACACCAAATCCAATTGGCGAAAGGGTGTGGCGTGAAATTGAAAAAGAGGCGGAATGTCCGAACTGCATCTGTTGTTTATTATAGGGATTTTAGAACACATTTTGTAATCTTCATATTGATTTTATTTGGAATATTATCTATAGTTAGAAATATTCTATTAAATGACTATACAGCTGCTATGAATATTGGCATGAAATTCTTTGCCTTATTAGTAGCAAGATTTGGTTTGTATATAACTTCACCTATGACAGATTTTTCCATTTATACCTTTAGTATATTAAATCTATTTAATATCAACACATTATATCTTGGAGATATATCCTTTTTTATGGCTTTTGCATTTACACTTCATGACATGCTAAGGGCAAGAAGATATATATTCACAGATTCATTGACTGGACTTCTTAATAGGCGTTATTTTGTTGAAATTGTTCCAAAGGTTGTTAAATTAAAGGAATATATTGGAAAAGACTTTGGAATTATTGTTATTGACGTCAATAATTTTAAACCTGTAAACGATAAGTTTGGCCATAAAACAGGAGATTATGTCCTGAAAAAAATTGGTGAAATAATCGCTTCTTCTGTGAGAAAAAGCGATTTACCAATTAGATACGGCGGTGATGAATTTTTAATAATAGTATCTTCAGATAAAGAAGAAGTTCTTGATGAAATTATTGAAAGAATCAACAAAAAAATAAAAGATACTTTAAAAGCTTCCTTTAATGTATCAGTTGCCGCTGGAAAATACATAAAAACCAAAGACGATAATATTACTTTAGAAGAGATGTTTGAAACTGCTGATAAAAATATGTATATAGACAAAAGAAGGAGCAAAAGAGAAGATGCTCGATAGAAAGGTTTTGAAAGATATACCAAATGAACCTGGAGTATACATATTCAAAAACAAGGATTCAAAACCTATTTATATCGGAAAAGCAAAAAAATTAAAAAACAGGGTTTCATCATATTTCAATCCTTCAAATCAGGAAAAAAATGAAAAGATAAAATTAATTGTTGAAGAAGCCGAATTTCTTGATTATATTGTAGTTAGAAATGAAGATGAAGCCTTGATTTTAGAATCAAATTTAATATTCAACCATAAACCTAAATATAATATCTTATTAAAGGATACACGTGTTTATCCTTATATTGCTATTACAAAAGAGGATTTTCCCCTTATAAAACTGGTTCGTACCAAAAAAGGGGAAAATGCTTTTTTTTATGGACCATATTCAAATGTATCAATGGTCAGGGGGATAATTGAAATAATTCAATGGGTATATAAGGTAAGAACCTGCGAAAGAAATTTAAACAAAAAGTCCAAACCATGCTTTTTATATCATCTTGGAAAATGTTTTGCACCATGTTATGTTGACGTAGATAAAAAAGAGTATAATAAAGCCGTTAGGAAAGTTAAGAAATTCTTAAACGGAGACGTAAAATCAATAAGAAAATATATTGAAGATTCAATGAAACAATATGCCAAAATACTCAATTTTGAAAGAGCTGCCCAATTGCGAGATTTATTATTTAAACTCGATAAGCTTTTCATGCCTATAGGCGTTGAAATAGCCCATAACAAAGATGTTGATATAATAGCCATTGATAATGAATACCCTATTGCCGTTTTAATAATAATAAGGCATGGATATGTGATATCAAAACTGACCTTTACAATAGAAGGAAACATTAACGATTTTCTTCATCAGTATTATATCGTAAGAAAAAATATATTACCCGAAGAAATATGGATTAAAGACCTCAACATAGAAAAAATAGATGAGGACATAAAACATTTCTTTATTTCCAATGGAATTAAAGAACTTTCCAATCTTTCCGAAAAAAGCTCTGAATTACTTGAAATAATTAATAGAAACTTAGAGGAAGAAGTAAAAAAACAAACGGATTTAGGCAATACGTTAAAACAGGCAAAGGAAATTTTATCCCTTAAAAAAATCCCATATAGAATGGAAGGCATTGATATTTCACATTTACAGGGATTATATACCGTTGCGTCATTAATTACATTTGAAAACGGAAAGCCTAAAAAAGATGATTATAGAAGATACAGATTAGACGAATTCAAAGAACCAAACGATTTTGAGTCAATAAGAACAGTAATTAAAAGAAGATACACAAAACATCCTTTACCTGACTTATTATTTATAGACGGCGGAAAAGGCCAGGTAAATTCCGCAGTTGAAGCTTTAAAAGAAATTGGTTATACACTTGATGACGTTGATGTCGTTGGTATTGCAAAAGAAGATGAAAGAATAGTCTTTCCAGGAGACATTGAAGATTTACATTTGCCCTTAGACCATCCTGTACTAAGAATGCTTATATTCATGAGAGATGAAACACATAGATTTGCCATAACCTTTAATAGAAAACTCAGGGCAAAAAGATTTGAACGTTCAAAATTAGACGATATTCCAGGTATTGGTCCAAAAAGAAAGAAGGCTTTAATAAACCACTTTGGAAGTATTGAAAATATTTCCAAAGCTTCCTGGCAGGAAATAAACAAGGTTATAAACAATGAAAAGGTCGCAAAAAAAATAAAGGAATTCTTCGATTGAGGTTGGGGGGATATAATGAAAAAATATTCTATTTTAGGATTCTTAATTATTTATCTTGTCTGGCACATGGCTGCATATTATTTGCATAATGAATTACTCGTTCCATATCCTCATAATGTCTTTTTAAGATTATTATCTTTTTTCAAAACAAAAGATTTTTATATTGACTTATTCAGTACAATTTCAAAAATTATCCTTGGATTTATAATCTCAACAATAATAGGCATTCCATTTGGAATATTATCTGGTTTAAGTGAAAAATTCTTTAAAATCTTTCGACCAACGTTAATGATTATCCAAAGCTCTCCTGTTGTTTCATATATTGCCATAGCCATGTTATGGTTTGGAATAGGATTTTACACACCTGTTTTCGTTTCATTTATGGTAGTCTTCCCTATTGTAGTTTTAAACATATCAGAAGGCATAAAATCTACAGACAAAAAATTGCTCGAAATGGCAAAAGTTTTTGAAATTCCAGACAAAAAAATACTTACAAAAATCTACATTCCATCTCTCGTTCCTTTTCTAAAATCCACGTTAAACCTTATTTCGGGAAATCTCTGGAAAGCTGTTGTTATTGGTGAATTTTTAGCTGGTGAAAGAGGCATAGGTGTTGGTCTTTCTTTCAGTAAAATAGCCCTCGATACAGAAGGTGTCTTTGCCTATTCTGTATTACTCGCTATTTTAGGATTATCTTCAGAAAAACTACTTAAAAATCTCTCTCATCTTAAACGTAAAGATAGAGGGAAAATACCTCATATTAAGAATTCTATTAACATAAAAAAAGAAAGAAATTTACAAAATATTATCATAGAAGATTTGAACAAACAGTTTGATGGCAACGTCATATTGCAAGGATTCAACATTACTTTCTATCATAACAAAATAAACATAATGCTTGGTGAATCAGGAATTGGAAAAACAACTATTTTGAATCTCATAGCGGAACTTTTAAAACCCGATAAAGGAGTTATTATAAAAAAAGGAAAAATTGGATATATATTTCAGGACGATCGTCTAATTCCATGGCTTACAGTATATGAAAACCTTGAGTTGGTAAATGAAAAAATCGACACAGAAGAGCTGGAAAAACTGCTGGAATTTCTAAATCTATCAAAAGATGTATTGTTAATGTATCCCGATGAATTATCTGGAGGGATGAAAAAACGAATAAACATATTACGCGCTATAGTATATGAACCGGATATTATATTAATGGACGAGGCATTTTCTTCACTTGATATTTCAACAAAATACAAAGTAATGAATGAATTATTAAATATACAAAAAGAAAGATTATATACCATAGTAATGGTTACCCATGATCCATTTGAGGTTTCTGTTTTAGGTGAAATTGTATATATCTTAAAAGAAAAACCCATAAAAATACACAAAAAATTCGAATTCAGAGAAAGTTATAAAAGAAATTCCGAAGAAAATCATCACATTCTTTATGAAATCAACAAAATTTTGTTAGCGTAACTTAATCTGATTCTAAGTTTTTTTTAAGGAAACTGCGCAAAAATAATTATGGTAATGATTGCAACAGGAGGTGGTAGTGATGAAGAAATTAGTAATGGCATTGATGATGGTAGTTCTAACAGTATCAACTTTTGCATTTGTTAATCCAGATTATGTTTCACCAGTAGTAAAAGTTGTTAATGAGGCTGCACCTGCAGTGGTTAATATTGAGGCAGTTGGGCATAAAAAGGCTTCAATAGACCCTTTCTTTGAAGATTTTTATAAAAGATTCTTTGGAGAAACACCATGGACACAGGATAGGGAATTTAAAGCTTTGGGAACAGGTTTTATCTTTGACAAAAGAGGATATATATTAACAAATTTTCATGTTGTAGAAGATGCTGACGAAATCACAATTACAACACTTGAAGGGAAAAAATACAAAGCAAAATATGTTGGTGGAGACAAAGACCTTGATATCGCGGTATTACAGGTAAAAACAAATGATAAGCTTCCTGTAATTGAATTAGGTGATTCAGATAATATTCAAATTGGCGAATGGGCAATAGCAATTGGTAATCCTTTAGGATTTAAACATACAGTAACCTTAGGCGTTGTAAGTGCTGTTCATAGAAAATTGCCTAAACCAGATGGACAGGGCGCATATGCTGATTTAATCCAGACAGACGCAGCAATAAATCCTGGAAATAGTGGCGGACCATTATTAAATATTCACGCACAGGTAATTGGTATTAATACAGCTATAGTTAATCCACAGGAAGGACAAAACCTTGGTTTTGCAATCCCAATTAATTTTGCAAAAAGATTCGCTGAAGCTTTAATTAACAATGGTAAAGTTTCAAAAGCATATTTAGGCGTATATGTTCAGGACGTAACAGAATCACTTGCCAAAACATTTGGATTAAATACAACAAAAGGTGCTTTTGTTAGCGATGTTGTAAAGGACTCACCTGCTGAAAAGGCTGGTATAAAACCAGGAGATGTTATCTTAAAAATCGACAACAAAGAAATTGACAGTGCTGATGAATTGGTATATATTGTAAAAACATATCCAGCTGGAGAACATATCAAAGTTGTTGTAAACAGAAAAGGTAGAGAAATTGAATATGAGGTAATACTTGCTGAAAGAGAAGAATTTGCAAAGACAACAGATAAATACTATCTCGGTATAAAAGTAAGAGACTTAACACCAGAAGATATAAATGAATTAAACCTTCCAAAAGAAATGTACGGTGTAATGGTTGAAGATGTAGCAGACAACTCAGAAGCTCAATATATCAATATCAAAAAAGGCGATATTATCATGGAACTTTATATAAACGGAAAAGGTATAAAATTAAAATCAGTAAAAGACTTCCAGAAATATGCAGCAAAAATCAAAAAAGGCGATTATATTGGGTTCATCTTATATAGAGATGGATATAGAAGATCAATATACTTCAAATATATGGGCAAATAATAAAAGGGGCGTTCTGCCCCTTCTTATTTTAAAGAATCCAATTCTTTTTTAGCATCTATTTTTGCCTGTTTTCCCTGTTCAATCCAATCAGGATGTAATGGCATTTCAATAACCTTTTCAAACATTTCTCTTGCCCTGTCATATTTCTTCCATACCTTATACAATACACCTAATTCATAATAGGCATTTACATATCCTGGTTCTATTTCAGCAGCCTTCTTCAAATAATATTCCGACTTTTTATAATTATTCATTGGCCATGGAACATCTCTATATCTCATTCCCATTGCAATATATGCTGTATATAGAGATGGATCAAGTTCAATAGCTTTTGAAATATGTTTATCAAAATCCCCAAGCATAAATAAACTTTGAACTATCCCTTTAAACTGTGCCAACCTTCCAATAGCTGCTCCTAAAACATAATGCGCATAACCATTATCAGGATCAATTTCTACTGCCTTTTTACCAACTTCAACAGCCTGAGAATAAATTTTTTCCTTTTCTTCCTCTTTCACACCCCAATTAGCATATTCTGTTAAAGCATTACAGTAAACTGCTAAAACAGATGCATCAGATGTTTCTTTGCTTAATTCATCAATTAATATTTTTATCTTCTCTACATCATGCAAACTATTTGCATTTTTAAAATCAGTATAATATTCTGTAAAACTTTTACCAAAAAGGCTTGAAAAAAGAAAAAGTAGTAGTAAAATAAAAGTAGCTCTCTTCATAGTCCCCCTCCTTTTCAAAATATTTTATTAATACAATTATATCATAAATTTTAAGTTTTGATGACAGGACTTGATTTTTTAACGAAAATGGTATAAAATTAATATTGAAATAAAAACAAAATAAAAATCAAAAAAGGAAGTGGTTTTATGAGTGAACAGGAAAAAATTGAATATATCAGTGAAGTGTTAAGAAGCCACAAAATATCCCCTTCATTACAGAGAATTCAGGTTTATAAATTCTTAATGGAAAATCATATACACCCCAATGTTGACACTATTTACAAAGAACTTGTTGTGAAAATCCCAACATTATCAAAAACAACCGTTTATAACACATTAAAACTTTTCCAGAGCAAAGGGATTGTCTCTGCTATCACAATTGATGAAAATGAAGTTAGATATGATATTAACACACATCTTCATGGTCATTTTAAATGTATTAAATGTGGTAAAATTTTTGATTTTGATATCCACGAAATTAAAATTGACTCCAATTTGGAAAAAGAAAACAAAATCCTTGATCAACAATTGTACATTAAAGGCATTTGTAAAGAATGTCTTGCAAAAGAAGAAAATACAGATGAATAATATTATTAAGGCTCCCATTGGAGCCTTATTTTATTTAAGAAATTTATATTTCATTTTAATTACTATTATCTTAGTGTTGACAAACAGGAAAAATTATGTTATACTTACAAAAAATTCTGAAGGAGGATATTAACATGATGAATTTAATAAATACATTAAATATAAATTCAATAATATTAAGACATCACTCAAGGTGTGGCCTGAGGCTAACACCTTGAGTTGTCGTATTGACTCAAGGAATCCAAAGGGCCACACTTTAAAAAGTGTGGCCCTTTTTTATTATCAAAAATTCTAAATTTTTATATATGGGAGGGAGAGATTATGAAAAAGGTATTTGTTATGATGGTTGTTGTAATTTTAAGTATGGTGATATTCGGAGGAAAAATTGAGGAAATTCAAAAACGCGGTGTGTTACTAATTGGTCAGGATCCTGCTTATGCTCCATTTTACGGTGTAAACACAAAAGGCGAAAGAATTGGTTATGAAGTTGAACTGGCAAAAATGATGGCTGATGTTTTAGGTGTAAAAGTAAAATTTGTAATTACTAATTGGGACGGTATTATTCCTGCATTGTTAGCAGATAAATTTGATTTCATTTTAGCTGGAATGACAATAACACCTGAAAGGGCTTTAAAGGTTAATTTCACAACTTCTTATTATGAAACAGGTCAGATTATATTCTACAATAGCGATAAATATCCCAATGGTTTAACTGAAAACGATCTTAAGAAAATGGGAAACAAAGCAAAAATAGCTGTCCAGCTCGGTACAACAGGGGAATTTGCAGCAAGAAAGTTTTTCCCGGAAGCTAAAATTCTTACATTTGAAACTGTTGATGCTGCAGCATATCAAATAATCACCAAAAAAGCTGATGCTATGGTCTTTGATGAATTATACTACGGCTCTATATCAAAAAAATATCCTGCTATAAAAACAACAGAAAATCTTTTAAACAAAGAAAAATTAGGAATTGCTGTAAAAAAGGAAAATATTGATCTATTATTATGGTTAAACACATTTATAGAATGCGTAAAAACAGACGGAACATTAGATCAATTAAAACAAAAATGGATGATTGAATACGATTGGGGTGAATAAACTTTGGACAGAAGATATATGAAAAAAATATTCGCATATTTTATTATAATAATGATTTTCGCACTTTTCTATTTTCAGATGTCAAAAACCTATCCTTTTAATTGGAGCAAGGTGCCTTTTAAATATATGAATCTTTATTTAGACGGATTCTATATGACTTTAAAAATTTCAGTTTTCTCAATCTTTTTTGCATTGATAATAGGTGTAGTAGTGGGAATAATGAAAACATCAAAATTTGAACTCTTAGAAGATTTTGCGAATACATATACAACCATATTTAGAAATATTCCATTACTTGTAATAATCTTAATAACCTATTATGGCGTTGGTTCAATAATTGATATAAGTGCATACGTTGGAGCAATAGTATCTCTCGCATTATTTGAAGGTGCCTATATTTCCGAAATAATCCGTGGAGGTATAGAAGCCGTTCCAAAAGGACAGATAGAAGCAGCAAAAAGTATAGGACTAAACACATTCTTCTTATACATTGACGTATTATTGCCTCAGGCATTTCGAACAACATTACCTGCATTAACAGGACAATTTATCAGTCTTGTAAAAGACAGTTCTTTAGCATCTGTAATTGCTTTACAGGAATTAACGATGGTTGGTAGGCAAATTGCCACCTCCTCGTTTGCTTCCTTTGAATCATATATCACAATAGCCGCATTTTATTTCACGGTCACAGCCTTATTACAACTACTTGGAAAATATTTTGAAAGGAGGTTCGCAATTCCATGATAATAAAAATTAAAAAACTTGTCAAAAGCTTTGGAGATTTAGAAGTATTAAAAGGAGTGGATTTAACGGTATTAAAAGGTGAAGTTCTTGTAGTTATGGGACCTTCTGGCTCTGGAAAATCAACATTATTAAGATGTATTGCCGGTCTTGAACCATATCAAGATGGAATAATAACCCTGGAGGAAAAAAATATATTAAATTACGATAGAAAAAAACTTGTTCAAAAAATAGGTTTTGTATTTCAGCAACACAACCTATTTCCTCATTTAAAAATTATAGACAATATCTCATTGGGATTAATAAGAACAAAAAAAATGACAAAAAAAGACGCTTATGATATAGCTTTGAAAGTGTTGGAAGAAGTTCATTTAAAAGATAAAGCATATAATTTTCCTTCACAATTATCTGGCGGACAACAACAACGTGCAGGAATAGCAAGGGCTTTAGCAATGGATCCGGAAATTATATTATTTGATGAACCCACATCAGCACTTGACCCAAGTCTGGTATATGAAGTAAAAGAAACAATGGTAGAATTGGCAAAAATGGGAAAAACCATGATAGTTGTAACCCACGAAGTAGATTTTGCAAAAAAAGCAGGAAACAGAATTATATTTATGAAAGACGGAAAAATCCTTGAAAATATGGATCCTGAAACTTTTTTTAAAACAGAAATGAAATATGAAATTGCATGATACATAATCAATATCCCCTATATAAAGCAATTATGATATAATATAGATAAGTTATAATGTTCTTATTTTTGGAGGGGATTAAAATGAAGAAGAAAATACCATACGGAGAACAGAATTTTGAAAGATTAAGAAAAGATAATTATTATTATATAGACAGGACACAATATATAGAAAAATTAGAAAACTTAGATGAAAAATATATAGTATTTTTAAGACCAAGAAAGTTTGGAAAAACATTATTTTTAGATACACTTGGAAAATATTATGATATCAATTATAAAAATAAATTTGAAGAATTATTTGGAGATTTATATATTGGCAAAAATCCAACACCATTAAAAAATGAATATTATATTTTAAAAATGAACTTTTCTGGAGTTCAGACAGAAAATAAAGATATATTAGTAGAAAGCTTTAAAAATAAAGTTATAAGAGCGCTTAAAAATTTCAAAAATGATTATAATTTAAAAATAAAAATAGAAAAAGAGTTAACAGAACCGGCAGATATAATAGGTTCATTTTTAGATGATGTAAAGGAAGAAATAAACAAACCAATATACTTATTAATAGATGAATACGACCATTTTGCAAATGAGTTATTGAGTTTTAATCTCGATTTATTCAGAGATAGCGTAACAAAGCATGGATTTGTAAGGAAGTTCTACGAAGAAATAAAAAAAGGAACGCAAACAATAATAGAAAGAATATTTATGACAGGAGTAAGTCCAATAATGCTAGATTCATTAACCAGTGGGTTTAATATAACAATGAATATTACAATAGAAAAAGATTTCAATAGAATGTTGGGATTTACAAAAGAAGAAGTAATTCAATTACTTGAATATTATGAGATATATTCAGAAAAACTTTTTAAAATAATAAAAGAATATTATGGTGGATATAAATTCAGCTGGGATGCAACTGAAACAGTATATCATCCAAACATGATATTTTATTCTATTAAGGAGTATTTATCTAAAGGAAAAATACCAGAAAAAATAATTGATGATGATACAGAAAAATATTATGAAAGAATTAAAAATCTTTTTGAATTTGCAATATATTCAGATGATGAAGAAGAAAAATCTAATATTCCATTAAAAGAATATGGATTGAGAAGAATAATAGGAGATAAGTTAAAGGAAATATGTGAAAAAGAAGAAATTTTTACAAACGAGCTTGCAACAAAAATTTATTCTGATTATATGCCGAATGCAAAAGAAATAAAATCATTGTTGTTTTATGAAGGATTCCTGACTCTTGAAAAAGAGGGAATAAAAACGTATTTAAAAATACCAAATCATTCAATGAAAAATGTATTTTTAAAATTTAGTGAAAAATATTATTGAAAATTTAATCTTTGTTGGAAAAGAGGCTAAATTTGTTGAGGAAGTGAAATAAAATTACAGTGGGTGAGTCAAATGCTTTTAGATGAAATAAAAAAAGGTGAAAATAAGAGACTTGAACTGAAAGAAAAGCTTCCTTCAAACGAAGCTATCGCCAAAACTGTTGTTGCATTTAGCAATACCAGTGGCGGAAAATTAATTATTGGAGTAAATGATAACAGAGAAATAGTAGGGATTGAAGAAGACAAAATTTTTGAATATGAAGAAAAAATTTCATCTATCATTAATGATTTATGCTATCCGACTATTTTACCAGAAATTTACGCTCAAAATATTAATGGCAAAGTAGTTCTGGTTATAGAAGTTTTTCGCGGTTCATTATTGCCATATTATCTTAAAAATAAAGGAAAATTAAAAGGAACATATATAAGAATTGGCTCAACAAACAGAATCGCAGATGAAAATATGATAGCAGAACTCCAAAGACAAAGACTTAATAAAAGTTTTGATGAAGAAATAAATTTTGAATTTGAAATCAAAGATATTGATTTAAATATCATTTATAACGAATTCAAAAAAATAAATAAAAAATGTGATTATGACAAATTAAAAAATTTAAAACTCATAAAAAATATAAACGGTAAAGATATGCCCACAAATGCACTTTTAATAACTCTTGGAAAATTTGATAATACAATGATAAAATGTGCGAGATTTAAAGGGATCACAAAAGAAATATTTATAGATAAAAAAGAATTCGATGGAAATTTATTTTATAATCTGGAAAACACCATTAAATTTTTACAGAACCATCTTAATTTAAATGCAGAAGTTGAAGGATTACAATTAAAGGAAGAGCTTGAAATTCCACTTTTGGCTCTTAGAGAAGTGCTAATAAACGCAATAATTCATAGAGATTATTTAAGAAACAGTGATATTAAAGTAGCTATTTATGATGATATTGTGGAAATTGTTTCACCTGGAGGATTTCCAAATGGATTAACTTTAGAAGAAGTAATGAATGGAAGAAGTGAAATAAGAAATAAAGTTTTGGCTAATCTTTTTAGAGAATTAAATTATGTAGAAACCTGGGGAAGTGGAATTGGAAAGGTTAAAAAAATTTGCGAAGAAAAAAACATCAAATTTGAAATAAATGAAACAGGGAATTTTGTGAGTATTGTTTTTTACAGACCAAAAATAAATACCGTTGAAAAACCAGCGAATAACCAGCGAAAAACCGACGGAAAACCGACAGAAAACCGACGGAAAACCGGCGGAAAACCGACGGATTTAACAATTCAAGAAGAAATAATTTATGATTTTGTAATTAAAAACAAAAAAATTAATGTAAAAAATGCTGAAAATATATTAAATATAAAATCAACAAGAGCAAAGGAAATTCTTAAGAATTTAACTAAAAAAGGTATTTTAGAAAAAATCGGCAAAACAAAAGGTAGTTATTATATCTTAAAAAATCAACATTAAAAAATAAAATCCTCCTCTTCCTGGATAATAGAAACAACTCAGGAAGAGGAGGATTGTTTTTTAGTTTATACCAAAGAAATATTCAAGAATTAGGCTATATACCTTTTCTGCAGCATCTTCTCCAATTTTTCCTAAAATCTTTTTTCCACCCAATTTCAAAAGATCTTCCAGATATTCTTTTGGTTCCTTCTTTTCTAAAACCTTTTCTGCTTTAAACTTTGAATATATTTCCTTAAATTCAGAGTTTATATTCATCAAAGCTTTTTCAAAATCTTTTATTTTTATTTCTTCACCTTTAGAAAAGATTACTGTTAAATGATATAAGTCGATAACCATTAAGTCCCTATTAAATGAATAATCAGCATATATTCCATTTTCATAGAACAATTGTTCAAGTTGCTCCTTCAATAATTTATTATCTACAACAATTGTTATTTTTCCGCTTTCCAGAACCCTTTTCACATTATGTTTTGAATTTTTCAAACTATCAATCAATATTTCTTTTAATTCTTTTCTTCCGCTTTCTTCACCTGAATACCACATATTATATGACTTTTTTAAAAGGTTTTGCGCCGTGTTTTTATCTACTTTTAAATGCCTGGAAATCTCGCTTGCAAGAGCTCTTCCATCTCTTAAATATGCTCTTAAAACTTTTTCTTTATCTTCACTTTCAACTTTTCTTTTTACTATTTCATCTATTAGTATGAGATTTATTGTATTTTTTACAACACCGCTATAACCATATTGATTATATACTGCAAAAACCCTTTCTCCTATGTTTTTATAAAATTCACTATCCCGAGATCGATTGTTCATTCAATCATCTCCCAGTTACCGCATAAGAAATTGGAAGAGGCATAACTCTATTCACTTTATCATTATCTGTATCAAAATCTATTATTATATATGAATATTTTAAATAAATATATATTCCTGAATCTTCTTTTTCAAAAATACTGAAAAATGGTCTTATATATTTAGCTAATTCTATTTCTTTAATCTTTTTTATTTGAGTTATATCTGATATATCATAAATATCTATAAAAATATCAGCATAATCTCTATTAATAGATTTCATTAATTTTAATACATAAAATTTACTATCATTCATAAAATATTCATTGTCATCAGAACTGTATAAATTTTCTTCTCTTGTAAAAGTAAACTCTGATTCTTTTATATTATTTATATCACTAAAATCAATAAAATATTTTCTATTATTATTATATTTAAAATATACCATTTTATTTTCACTTATCTCCCAGTTTGAAAAGTCTCCTTTTAATTCTATTGTGTTTGCTATCTCAGGATTATTTTTATCTGATATATCTATAAATACTAATTTATCTGTAAGAGAAAATCTTCTTCCGCTTGAATCCTTTTTTCCTTCCTGAACTATTAAATAATTTCCGCCTTTTCCAAGAATATACCCAGGTGTATTAATTTTTCCTACAATAGATGGATTTTCTGATAATTCCACTATATATAAATTATCTGTTGTTGAAAGATATAAATATTTACCATCTGTGCACCTATTCCATTCACCATCTCTTATACCACCTTTTACATTTAAATCTCTAACCATAGGCCAATCATATCCATAAAATTTTTCATTTTCTATTTTCAATTCACCTACTACTTCTGGAAAATCTTTATCGCTAATATCAAGAACCTTTATCATAACAGGTTCTCTAAAAATTATATATACATAATCTTTATTCCTGTCCACCAAAACTCTATTTGTTTTCCCTGAATTTTTTAATTCGGGAATTTCAGAAAATTTAATAACAGTTCTTTTTATATTATTTTCATCTTTCATTTCATTAATAACAACTCTATCTTTACCAACATATATTATTTCATTATTTTTTCTTACAAAATATTTATAAAAAGCATAATTAGTTGGCCTAAGAATTTGGGGTATTGATGATAAACTTTTATTTTTCAAATCAACACGAGTACCTGTACTATAATCATCATTTTTATAAAAAACATACAAATTATTTTTATATATTTCAAAATTAAAATATTCAAAAGAAAAGGTTTTATATTCCAATTTATCAACATTTATGTTACTTATATTAAATATCTTCAGGAAACCAGAATTATCAACTAAATATAAACTATATAGATAATCTCCTATAATTATTTTCCTATTAGAATAAACAGTAAATGCTTTAATAATTTTCTTTTTATTTAAATCTATGAAAAAGAGATATTTAAAATCCCCTGCTACAATATAATTCTTATATTCATCAACAAATGCTTTTCCACTTTTTAGACTGCTATCATAAAAAGATCCACTATAACCACCTACATCAATATTCTTTACTGATCTTATATTGCTTTTACTGCTTATATCAACAATTTCTATTTTATCTGGTTCTAATATTATTGCATAATTATCTTTTATATATATATTATACCCCACTTGATCATAATCATGCTCTTCATGCTTATTCCTATATTTCCCAATTATTTTAGGATTTGTTTTGTCTTTAATGTCAACAATTAATAATAGGTATGCCTTATCATCAATTTCAAATTTTCCACTTATATACATATATCTATCTTTTATAAAATAGTTATAAATACCTTTTATATTAAATTTTCCCAATTTTTCAGGCTTATTTTTATTGCTTATGTCATATATTAAAATGCCTTTATCTTTGTGATATATATACGCATAATTTTTATCGATTTTTATTTTTGAAAATCCTGCAATATTATATCCTTTGTATGTAATTTCAGGTTTTTCGATATTATTCCAGTCAATAATTGTCAAATTAGGTGTATATGTGTATCTTCCATCATAAACTATATCTTCTGGCTGAAAACTGATTGGCAATTTTACAGATTGAATAAATTTAAGAGAATATTTTTCTGATATATCATATGCGCCTATATAATTTCCTTTTGCTACAAAAAAATATTTACCTTCATTTAATTTTTTTACATTTAAATTTTCTGTCTCTATTTTTTCATTTTCTGTTGTCTCTTCTTCATATGTTTCTTCATCAGTTTCCTCTTCTTCATAATTCAAATCTGTTTGTTCATCATTTGAAGTATCGTATGTTTCCTCCTGTGTAGAACTGCTTGTTGAACTAATTGAAGATTGTGTTGTTTCTTCATCATCGCCCGGAAGAATTGCAACAATAACCGCAAGTGCAATTACCACAAGTAAAAAAACTTTTAGCGCCTTCTTCATCACTCTGCCTCCTTTGTTTTTAGTTTAATAAAATATTAAATTACCGACTATAATGTATCTTATTTTTTTTTTTTTTTTGAATTTTTATTAACTAAATATTTCAATTTAGAAAACTTTTTGGTTTTATGCAGGTTTCAGGAATGCTAAATGGTTTCAATAATAATTGAAAGGTTTCATTTAAAACTCAGATGTATTATAATAGATATGGTATAATATCTGTATAAGAAATGAAAATAGGATTAATTACATATGAGGTGATTGAAATGAAAAAGAAAATACCATATGGAGAACAGGAATTTGAATTATTAATAAAAGATAATTATTATTATGTAGACAGAACAGAATATATAGAAAAATTAGAAAACTTAAATGAAAAATATATAGTTTTTTTAAGACCGAGGAAATTTGGAAAAACCCTTTTTATCAATACACTAATGGCATATTATGATGTAAATAATAAAGAAAAATTTGAAAATTTATTTGGAAAATTATACATAGGAAAAAATCTAACTCCATTGAAAAATAATTATTACATACTAAAAATGAATTTTTCCGGAATTCAAACAGAAAATAAAGACATATTAATAAAGAGCTTTAAAAATAATGTAATAGCCTCACTTGTAGATTTTAATAATAGATATAAATTAGAACTATCAATAAAAGAAGAATATAGCGAACCAGCAGATATAATAAGAGCGTTTTTAACTGATGCAAAAGATATTTTAAACAAACCAATATACCTATTAATAGACGAATACGATCATTTTGCAAATGAGTTATTGAGTTTTAATCTCGATTTATTTAGAGATAGCATAACAAAGCATGGATTTGTAAGAAAATTCTATGAAGAAATCAAAAAAGGAACAGAAACAATAATAAAAAGGATATTCATGACAGGAGTAAGTCCAATAATGCTTGACTCATTAACCAGTGGGTTTAATATAACAATGAATATTACAATAGAAAAAGATTTCAATAGAATGTTGGGATTTACAAAAGAAGAAGTAATTCAATTACTTGAATATTATGAGATATATTCTGATAAATTATTAAAGGAAATGGAAGAAAATTACAATGGATATAAATTCAATGAAAATGCTTCAAAAACAGTATATAATCCCGACATGGTATTTTATTTTATAATAAAATATCAAAAAGAGAAAAGACCTCCACAAAAAATAATAGATGATAACATATTAAGCGATTACAAAAAAGTTCAGAATCTATTTAATTTAGGAGAATTACTCGGAGTAACAATAGAAAAAGAGAATGGAAAGGAATTAACAAAAGAACAAAGAGAAAAAGAAAGCTCAAAAAGAACAATAGGGAATCTATTGAATGAAATACTATTAACAGGAAGAACGGAATTAACAGAATTAACCACCATATTCAATCCTGGAAAAAGGATAGACATAAAAGACATAAAATCATTATTATTCTATCTTGGATTTATGACATTTGAAATGGAAAACTTAAGAACATATTTAAAAATACCAAATTATTCAATGAGAAAGATATTCTCAGATTATTTCACAGAATATATAGAAGAAAAATTAACAGAATATATCGATTCAGAACCAATAGAAATAGCTGTAAGAAATATATTATTGGATGGAGAAATAAATACATTTGCAAAAGAAATAGAAAATCTATTAAGCAAACTGGATAACAGAATATTCATGGGATTTGATGAAAAATATATAAAAATACTGATGTATAGCTACTTAATATTAACACCATTTGCAATGGTAAAGATGGAGTATCCAGTAGAAGGCGGATATGTGGATATAGCAATGTTCAAAAGATATGAAGAAGTGCCATATGAAGCGATAATAGAAATAAAATACATAAAACAGAATGAATATACCGAAAGTAAATTCAAAGAAAAAATCGCTCAGGCAAGAGAACAGATAGAAAGATACAAAAAATCATACGAATTAAATTCAAAAAATGAGAGAATGAAAAAATTCATAATAATCTTTGTTGGGAAAGAAGCTAAGTTTGTTGAAGAAGTGAAATAAGAAATAAAGTTTTGGCTAATCTTTTTAGAGAATTAAATTATGTAGAAACCTGGGGAAGTGGAATTGGAAAGGTTAAAAAAATTTGCGAAGAAAAAAACATCAAATTTGAAATAAATGAAACAGGGAATTTTGTGAGTATTGTTTTTTACAGACCAAAAATAAATACCGTTGAAAAACCAGCGAATAACCAGCGAAAAACCGACGGAAAACCGACAGAAAACCGACGGAAAACCGGCGGAAAACCGGCGGATTTAACAATTCAAGAAGAAATAATTTATGATTTTGTAATTAAAAACAAAAAAATTAATGTAAAAAATGCTGAAAATATATTAAATATAAAATCAACAAGAGCAAAGGAAATTCTTAAGAATTTAACTAAAAAAGGTATTTTAGAAAAAATCGGCAAAACAAAAGGCAGTTATTATATCTTAAAAAATGGTAGTATAATAAAAAGTGTGTAAATAAAAAAATAGAAAAATAAAAAGAATGAATATGTGAAAAAAGGAAGCCCAGTAGTGTGGTGAAAGAGAAAGGGGATTTTGAAAAAAAGGTTACATGGGGGGATAGTAATGCCGAGAAAAAGAAAAGAGGAAAATGAACAGATTCTTGGCAATGTGGATAGGAATTTCATAAAACAATATATAAAAGAAAATGGAATTAAGGATTGGAATGATGTTGAGGATATAAGCAAAAAGCTTGTAAAAATAATGCTTGAAGAAATGTTGAAAGCAGAAATGGATTATGAACTTGGATATGAAAAGTATTCCAGAAAACCTGAGGATAACGATAATTATCGAAATGGTTATTCTAAAAAAACTGTAATAACTAAAAATGGTGAGATGGAATTAACAGTTCCAAGGGATAGGAATGGAGAATTTGAACCACAAATTGTTAAAAAGAGACAAAGACATATTTCTGTTATTGAGGATTTGGTATTATCGCTATATTCAAAAGGATTAAGTGTCAGGGATATTAGAGACCATATTAAAGAAATATATGATGTGGAAGTTTCTCCAGAGAAAATCAGTATGATTACTAATTCTGTAATGCCTTTAATAAATGATTGGAGAAATAGACCTTTGGAAGAGATATATGCTATTGTATATCTGGACGCTTCATTTTATTCAGTAAAAGAAGATGGTGTTGTTAAAAGAAAGGCTATATATAACGTCATAGGTATTAATCTTGATGGATATAAGGATATCCTTGGTATATACATAGAAAAAACTGAATCCTCAAGATTCTGGATGAATGTCTTGAATGATTTAAAAGCCAGAGGTGTTAAAGATATTTTAATCGCTTCTGTTGATGGGTTAAATGGTTTTGTTGATGCAATCCATACCGCTTTCCCTAATGCTGAAGTTCAAATGTGTATTGTCCATCAATTGAGGAATACATTTAAATATGTCCCTCATAAGCATAGAAAAGCTGTTGTTAAGGATTTAAAACCTATATATCAAGCTCCAAGTCTTGAAGCTGCTGAAGCTGCACTTGAAGATTTCGAAAAAAATGGGGCGAAACTCACCCCTTGGCAGTACAAATATGGAAAAATAATTGGGATAAATTATCAGCCTATTTTAAATATTCAGAACCAATAAGAAGGCTGATATACACAACCAATCCAATAGAAAATGTTCATAGACAATTTAGAAAAATAACCAAAAACAAAAGCGTATTTCCAACAGATGACTCATTGATAAAAGCAATATATTTTGCAGCAATGAGAATAACGGAAAAATGGACTACAAGAATTAGGGATTGGGGACAAATATTAAATGAGTTAAGAATATATTTTGGAGATGATAGAGTGCCTATTTACAGAACAAACGATTAAAAAGAAAATTCAAAATTCTGTATATATTAAACTTTGAAAAGTGAATATTTCTTAAAAGATTGCACTAAATTGTGCAAAAGGAGTGAAAACTCAAAAATTAGCTTCTTAAAAAACAAAAAGATTATTAAAAAAATTATTCAAACAATTTTTAATATCTCATTAAAAATTATAACTCTAATATTTTGATTTCACAAAGTATTGAATTTTCTTGAATTATTAAGAATAAACATCATATTTATTCCTAAACACAAATAATCTCTTATAACCAACTATAATTAATTTACACAGTATTTTGGATAGTCCCTAAAAAATCAACATTAAAAAATAAAATCCTCCTCTTCCTGGATAATAGAAACAACTCAGGAAGAGGAGGTTTGTTTTTAGTTTATACCAAAGAAATATTCAAGAATTAGGCTATATACCTTTTCTACAGCATCTTCTCCAATTTTTCCTAAAATCTTTTTTCCACCCAATTTCAAAAGATCTTCCAGATATTCTTTTGGTTCCTTCTTTTCTAAAACCTTTTCTGCTTTAAACTTTGAATATATTTCCTTAAATTCAGAGTTTATATTCATCAAAGCTTTTTCAAAATCTTTTATTTTTATTTCTTCACCTTTAGAAAAGATTACTGTTAAATGATATAAGTCGATAACCATTAAGTCCCTATTAAATGAATAATCAGCATATATTCCATTTTCATAGAACAATTGTTCAAGTTGCTCCTTCAATAATTTATTATCTACAACAATTGTTATTTTTCCGCTTTCCAGAACCCTTTTCACATTATGTTTTGAATTTTTCAAACTATCAATCAATATTTCTTTTAATTCTTTTCTTCCGCTTTCTTCACCTGAATACCACATATTATATGACTTTTTTAAAAGGTTTTGCGCCGTGTTTTTATCTACTTTTAAATGCCTGGAAATCTCACTCGCAAGAGCTCTTCCATCTCTTAAATATGCTCTTAAAACTTTTTCTTTATCTTCACTTTCAACTTTTCTTTTTACTATTTCATCTATTAGTATGAGATTTATTGTATTTTTTACAACACCGCTATAACCATATTGATTATATACTGCAAAAACCCTTTCTCCTATGTTTTTATAAAATTCATTATCCCGGGATTGATTGTTCATTTTATATTCCTCCAAAATAATCACCTATGTAAATTCAAATAAATATTAAAAATCAATATATTCTAATGTTTTCAATACGATTTGGCATTATATATTTTATTTTTTCATTTCCTGGATTGGATATATCTATTACAACTATACCTTTATATGAAAAACCATATGCCAATTTTTTGGATTCATCTATATTTACTGCAACAATACCAAAGTTACTTGGGATTTTTAGAGTTGATAATATTATAGGATATTTTGGATTATCAAATCTTAAAGTTATAATTCCTCCATTAGCAATATATGCATATTTTCCTGTTATATACATATCATAAATATTTTTTATATCTTCAATTGTTCTTATTTTCTCTGGATTTGAAATATCTGACATATCATAAATATATATTCCACCTCTTGATAATATATACATTATATTTTTTTCTTGATTTATTTTTATATATAATCCCTTTCCTCTATTATCAATATAAAAATTATCATTTAATTCGGAAATTTCTTTAAAATTTCTTTTATCTGAAATATCTATTATTTCAATATCTCCTTCATAAATTGATTTTTTTGATTTAAATAAATACATATAATTTTTATCAAATTTCAGTATTTTTATTCTTTGATTATATTTACTTGGAAATTCTGGTTTATATTCTGCAACCTTTACAGGACTTGCAATATTTGAAATATCATAAATTTCTAATTCTTTTTTATAGTTAATATATGCATAATTGTCGTATACATTAATGTCAAACGGAATATTTTCATTGTCAAATTCAAAAATTTTTTCTGGCATGAAATTTTTGACTTTATCCAGGTCATAAATTTCTATTTTTTTAGAGTTCTCATTATATTTCCATATATAATTTTTATCAAAATATTTTATAGAATCTCCAATATTTTTATCTAAATATAAAAATTTATGATTATTATTTTTTATATTGTATATTTCTATCATATCAACTCTTTTATGGGTATCGTTTATATATACACCTTCCTTTAAAATTATAAAATCATTTTTATAAGTTTTAATCATAGAAGCTCTTTTATTTGACCAAAAATTTATTATTTCAGGGTTATAGATATCATTAATTTTAAATATCATTAACCCGCTATTCCCATTTGTATATACATAATTATTATACACATCTATTCGAGAAAAACTATCTTTTATTTCTCCCAAAACAAATCCCATATCATAAATTGCCCCTGGATTATTTATATCTTCTATTTTTATAACCCTTATACCTTTATTAGTTGCAATCAACAAATAATCCTTAAATTTTGCCATATCTTTAGAAGTAGCATTAAATTTGAAACTTTTATATAATTCTATTTTATCGCTTTTCCAGTTTTTATATATATATAGCCCTCCATATTCAGCAACATACATATATTTATCATTTTCAGGTATTATAATCTTCTCAACAATATCTGTCCTCTTTTTATATAATAATTTTGGTTTTTTAGGGTTTGAAAGACTATATACAAAAAAGCCACTATTACCATTTTCGTTATTTCGATACAACCTTATTAAATATTTATCATAAATTATTAAATTATTTCCCCTATCCTGATGCCATATGTCTAAAGTATTATCTTCTAACACAGATATTAATTTTGGATTTTTCTTGTTTGATATATCATAAACTCTAAATTGATAAACAAATTCCTCTGTTTCAGGTATATAATCCCCAGAAACAGCATATAGGTATTTTCCATACACAGCTATATCTTTTATTGAATCCTTTGTCTTAGGATCCCCATATTTATATACCGGTTTTGGATTTTTCGGGTCTTTATAATCTATAATTTCAAATTTACTTGTATATAAATACCTTCCATCAAAATAAGAAATATTTCCATATGAATTACTATACCTTCCATCGCCAATAGAAGCTTTTAATTTTTCATCTGTAAAATATATTGTTGAAACAATTTCAGGATTTTCCGGATCTCTTTTTAAATTATATAAACTATACACCTGTTGATCATAGTATAGTTCAAAATCACCAAACATATATCCGCCCTCTAATTTATATTTTTCACCATCATCTGAAACTTCTTTTTTTGAGACAACTTTTTCTTCTTCATAACTCAAATCTGTTTGTTCATCATTTGAAGTATCGTATGTTTCCTCCTGTGTAGAACTGCTTGTTGAACTAATTGAAGATTGTGTTGTTTCTTCATCATCGCCTGGAAGAATTGCAACAATAACCGCAAGTGCAATTACCACAAGTAAAAAAACTTTTAGCGCCTTCTTCATCACTCTGCCTCCTTTGTTTTTTGTTTAATAAAATATTAAATTACCAACTATAATGTATCATTTTTATTTTTTTTTTTTTTTTGTAATTTTCGTTAACTAAATATTGCAATTTAGAAAACTTTTTGTTTTTATGAAGCTTTAAGGAAGGATAAATAGTTTCAACAATAATCGAAAGGTTTCATTTGAAATTTTGAATTTTATCATGGAGAGTTTTTTATAATACTTCTTTACAACATTATTGATTTTTATATACAGAAATATTATTGTAAAAAATCACTTGACAATTCATAATTTATATGTTAGAATTTATTCAAATAATAGTATGGAGGAGTTTAGTATGTTTTTGAGATCGCTATTAAACACAATAAATAACAATAAAACATTAAATAATCAGCCCGAACCCAAAGGTGTGGTCTTTACACAACACCTTAAGTTCGGTGTATAATGCTATTTGTATAACTTAAGGGATTAATGTAAAGGCCACACTATAAAAAGTGTGGCCTTTTTTCTATATCAGGAGGTGATTTGATGAAAAAAGAAGATTTAAAGCACGGTCTTGAGGGTGTTGCTGTTGCAATAAGTTCCATATCTTATGTAGACGGTGAAAAAGGTAAGCTCGTGTATAGAGGATTTGAAATAGAAGATCTCGTTGAAAACTCATATTTTGAAGAGGTAGCATATTTAATCTGGTTTGGCTCTTTGCCAAATGAAAATGAAGAGGATTTTATAAAATCAATGTTATCAAAAAAGAGAAATCTTCCAGAAAACATTGTGGAAATGATGAGGTTATTCCCGGAAAACGCTCATCCCATGGCTGTTTTACGAAGTGTTGTTTCAATGCTTGGAATGTATTCAAAAGAAGATAATTCAACGCTTGAAAATGCTATTAATTTAACGGCAAAGATTCCAACAATTATTGCATATTGGTATAGGATAAAAAATAATTTACCTATTATTTATCCTGAGGAACATCTCAATCATTCTGAGAATTTCCTGTATATGATGTTTGGTGAATTACCTGAATATTCAAAATGTTTTGATAAGGCTTTGATACTGCATATGGAACAGGGAATGAACGCATCAACCTTTGCTTCAACGGTAACCTCATCAACATTGTCTGATATTTATTCAGTTATCACAACTGCAATAGGCACATTAAAAGGACCATTACACGGCGGAGCAAATGAAAAGGTGCTTGAAATGCTGGAAGAAATAGGAGATATAGAAAAAGTTCCTGAATATATTGATAATCTCATTAGAAACAAGAAAAAGATAATGGGATTTGGACACAGAATTTATAAAACATATGATCCAAGGGCAAAAATTCTTAAAAAATGGGTTCAGGAAATTTCTGCTCATGAGAAGGTTGATTTTTTTGATATTGCCCTAAAGGTTGAAGACGTTGTAGTGGAAAGATTTAAGGATAAGAATATTTATCCAAATGTGGATTTTTATTCTGGTATTCTCTATAACCACTTTGGCATTCCAAAGGAATTTTTCACAACGATTTTTGCCATGGCAAGAATTGTAGGTTGGACTGCACATGCAATGGAATACAGAAAGAATAACAGAATTTTCAGACCGCGCTCTATTTATAATGGACCAAAAGATTTGAAATATAAGGATATGAAGGGAGTTGAAATAAATGGGTAAAACACTTGCAGAGAAAATACTCAGCATGCATGTAGGCAAAGATGTAATACCCGGCGAAATTATAATTGCCAATGTTGATCTTGCTTTTGTTCAGGATGGAACCGGGCCTTTAACTGTTGATCAATTTGAAAATATGAATTTTAAAAATGTAAGCACTAAATCTCTCGTTTTTATAGATCATGCTTCACCAAGTCCAAGAAAAGAACTTTCAAATACGCAGAAAAAATTAAGAAATTTTTGTAAAAAAACAGATGCGGAAATATATGATATTGGCGAAGGAATATCACATCAAATTGTAGCTGAGGAATATGCAAAACCAGGAGATTTAATTGTCGGTGCCGATTCACATTCATGTACCGCCGGGGCATTTGCTGCTTTTGCAACAGGAATGGGTTCAACAGATATTTCTCTTGCATATGGTCTTGGAAAGGTATGGCTAAAGGTTCCTGAAACATATAAGATTGTATTAAAGAATAAATTAAACAAAGGTGTATATGCCAAGGATATAATTCTTTATCTTATAGGCATGATAGGTGCTGATGGCGCCACTTATAAGGCTTTGGAATTTTCAGGCGATGGTATAAAAACATTATCAATGGAATCAAGACTAACCATTTCAAATATGGCAGTTGAAGCAGGTGCAAAGGTTGGATTGTTCCCTGCTGATGAAATTACAAAGGAATATATGAAAAATCAGGGAAGAGAAGATGAATTTAAGGAATTATTCCCCGATGAAGATGCAAGTTATGAAAAGGTTATTGAAATTGATCTGTCTGAAATAGAACCTCAGGTTTCATTCCCTCATACTGTAGATAATACAAGAAATATAAACGACGCAAAAAGTGTTAAAATTGATCAAATATATATTGGAACGTGTACAAATGGAAGGATGGAGGATTTGAGAATTGTTGCTTCAATATTAAAAGGAAAGAAAAAGGCTGAGGATATTAGATTAATAATCGCCCCTGCCTCAAAAAAGATTTATTTACAGGCATTACAAGAAGGTTTAATTTCCACATTTATTGAAACAGGAGCTACTATATTGCCTCCAGGTTGTGGCCCATGTGTTGGCGTTCATGCTGGCGTCCCGGCTGACGGTGAGAAAGTATTATCAACACAAAATAGAAATTTCCACGGAAGAGCGGGAAATCCTAATTCTGAAATATATCTTTGCTCTCCTGCCACGGCTGCTGCCAGCGCATTAACAGGATATATTACAGATCCAAGGGAGGTAATATAATGATTTTTAAAGGAAAAGTCTGGAAATTTGGCGATAATATTTCAACTGATCACATAGCACCGGGAAGATATTTCCATTTAAGATCAAATCTTCCGGAATTGGCAAAACATGTTTTAGAGGATGCAAGAGAAGACTTTGCAAAAAGTGTTGAAAAAGGAGACATTATTATTGGTGGAAATAATTTCGGGCTTGGTTCTTCAAGGGAACATGCACCAAGGATTATAAAAGTTGCAGGAGTTTCATGCGTTATTGCAAAATCATTTGCAAGGATTTTTTACAGAAATTCAATTAATATTGGACTGCCTGTTATTGAATTAAAGGAAGTCGATGAATTTAACGAAGGGGATATTATCAAGGTTGATACAAAGCTTGGAGTTATTGAAAATATTACTCAGGATAAAAAGTATCATTTTATTCCTTTTCCTGAATTTGTTAATAAAATACTCGAAATTGGTGGAATTGATGAATATATAAAAAAATATGGAGATTATGGAGTGTGATATGATATGAAGATTGGAATTATAGGCATTGGAAATATTGGAAGTATGCTTGTAAAAAGATTTTCAATTAATAAAGAATATGAATTGTATATCTATGATGTGAACAAAGATAGAATTAAAAAATATGAAGACGAAAATATCCATATAGAAGATGAAATTTCAAAGGTATACGAAAAGGCGATATTTACTTTTGTTTCTGTAAAGCCTAATCATCTAAATGACGTGTTTGATAAAATCAAGGATTTATCAGAAGAGAACAGATATATTATCAGCACCGCTGCTGGAAAGACTTTAGCTGATTTATATGAATTATCGGGCAAAAAGAATATTTTCAGAATAATGCCAACTGTTATTTCAAATTCCGGATTGGGCACTACTGCAATTGCATATAATCCTGCAATATCGGAAAATATAGTTAGCGATGTAAAATCAATACTTTCAAACCTCGGAGAAGTGCTTGAAATTGAGGAAAAGAAGTTTGATGCATTTACTGTTTTAAATAGCAGCGGTCCTGCTTTTGTTGCATATATAATAGAAAGTTTTCTTGAAAGCGGTATAAATATTGGATTGTCCCACGATGATTCATTAAAGATTGTAGCAAATACTTTTATGGGAACATTGGAATATTTAAAAAATGAAGAGTTAAAACTCTCGGAGTTGAAATATATGGTTTCTTCACCAGGTGGGGTAACCATAAAAGGATTATATGAAATGGATAAAGCGGCAGTAAAAGGTTCAATAATGAAGGCAATTGAAGAGGCGTATTTAAAAAACAAAAAATTGTAAGCGAGGTGATTATAATGAATGAATTAATAGAAAAAGCAAAAAAATTGAAATCTGCTTCTGATTTTTTAAAGAAAACAAAGGCAAAAGAAAAAAATGAAGCTATTCGCCAGATTGCTATAGCTCTTGAAAAAAATATGGATTATATATTGTCTGAAAATAAAAAAGATGTTGACATTGCAAGAAAAAATGGCGTTAAGGAAGCTTTAGTTGACAGGCTTGCCTTAAATGAAAAAAGGATAAAGGGCATGATTGATTCATGTAATACGGTTATTAATCTTAAGGATCCTGTTGGTGAAATATTTGATTCATTTTTAAGAGAAGATGGAATTAGAATAAGCAAGATGAGAGTTCCACTTGGAGTAATTGGAATAATATACGAGTCAAGACCTAACGTTACTGTAGATGCCACAATTCTTGCTTTAAAATCAGGAAATACAGTTTTGTTGCGTGGAGGTTCCGATGCAATTAATTCTAACAAGGCACTTGTTAAGGTTATTAAAGAGGGACTGAAAAATTCCGGCATTCCTGAAAATTCTGTTGAATTAATAGAAAATACAGACAGAGCATTGGTAAATGAAATGCTTAAATTAAATGAGTATCTTGACCTTGTTATTCCAAGAGGCGGAAAGGGGCTTATTAACTTTGTTGTAAAAAATTCTACAGTTCCTGTTCTGGAAACCGGCGTTGGAATATGCCATATTTTTGTTGATGAAAGCGCTGATGTTATGAAATCCATTGATATTATAGACAACGCAAAGACACAAAGACCTGGAACATGCAATACAGTTGAAACTGTGCTAATTCATAAAGATATTGCTTCAAAGATATTGCCTGATTTGAAGAAAAGGCTTGAAGAGAAGAATGTTGAAATAAGAGGATGTGAAGAGGTATTAAAACATATTGATGTAAAACCTGCAACAGAAGAAGATTGGGCTACGGAATATCTCGATTTGATTCTGTCAATTAAGGTTGTAAATGATTTAGATGAAGCTATATCGCATATCAAAACCTATTCAACTGGACATTCTGAGTCAATTCTTACAGAAGATTATTTAAATGCTATGAAATTTGTGGAAGAAATAGATTCTGCAGCTGTTTATATAAATGCTTCAACGAGATTTACAGATGGCGGTGAGTTCGGAATGGGTGCAGAAATGGGAATTAGCACTCAAAAAATGCATGCAAGAGGTCCTGTTGGATTAAAGGAACTTACAACATATAAGTTTGTTATACAGGGCAATTATGATGTGAGGGGTTAATATATGGAAAAGATTGTAATAAAGGTTGGAAGTAATTTATTAATAAAGAACAATGATATAAACAAAAAGTATATAATAAAACTCAGTTATATTATCTCAGAACTAATAGAAGAAGGCAAAAAGGTTGTGCTTGTTTCTTCAGGGGCCAATGCAGCGGGATTGCAGTATTTAAAGTTGCATCCTTTAAAAAGCCTTGCGCAAAAACAGGCTTTATGTGCTGTGGGGCAGGTACAATTAATGAAGATATATGAAAATGCTTTTGATTTTCATAATAAGAAAATCGCCCAAATTTTATTGACTGCAGATGATTTTTATAATAGAAAAAGATTTATAAACCTGAAAAATACGCTCATTGGATTAAATCAATTTGGGATTATTCCTATAATAAATGAAAATGATACTATTTCAACTGATGAGATTAAATTTGGCGATAATGACAGGCTTTCTTCACAATTTGCAATTGGCTGGGGCGCAGATGGATTAATGCTTTTAACCTCTGTTGATGGTGTTTTGGACGAAAATGGAGATGTAATTAAGGTTTATGATAAAAATATTCAGATAAAAGAGTTTAAAAAAACATCTTTGGGAACAGGAGGAATTTCAACAAAAATCGATGCTGGATTATCTGCAGCAGCTTCTGGAATAAAGACATGTATTTGTAATGGAAATAAACTGGAGAATATAAAGGAGTTTGTTTCAGGTAAAAATGTTGGTACTGTTTTTATGCCTGATAAAAAATTGAAAGGGAAAAAAGCATGGATTGCTTTTTTGTCAAAAAGCAGAGGAAAGGTGTTTATCAATAAGGGCGCAAGGGATGCGTTGATGAATAAGAAGAGTTTGTTGCCTGTTGGAATTGAAAAGATAGAAGGAAATTTTGAAAAGGGTGAGCCGGTGAATATTTATTTTAATAATAAGCTTATTGGGAAAGGGATTCCTAATTATTCGGCTGAGGATGCTGTTGTGATTTGTGGAAAAAAAAGCGGGGATATTGCTAAAATTGGAAATTTTGATTATGATGAGTTTATTCATGTTGATAATATGGTGATTTTTTGAAATTGTCAATGGTCGTTCTTTTATTTTCAAAAAGAAATAATAATATTCGTTCAGACAGGTGAAATTTTTTATCATTGTGAAAAATAAAAACTCTTTCAGACAGCTCGAACGCTGATCCTCAAAAACTGCTCATATACGCTGGGGCGCTCAGATTCCCCATCCCTGGGGAAGCTTCGCTCAAAAAAACATCCTGTTTTTTTGTCCCTCTTCATTCGCAGTTTTTTCGGGCGTTCTTCGAGTATTCATTCGTTTTTATTTTTCCCAATATTTTTGTTGTTCCGGCTCACGCAATATCTCCGTTCAGGAAATTTCAAGCCTTCACTCATATTATTATTTCTATTTTCTTATTATATAATTTTCCGCAGTGGAAATATACAAATAAGTTGAAAAAAATAAAAGTGAATGAATACTCGCAGAGCGCCCGATTGTATATATAAAGAAAAAAGAAAAATAATGTGAATGAAAACTAAGAATTTCCCGAAGCGGAATGCAGAAAATTCGGGTTGGAAAAACAGGAGGTTTTGGAAAGCGAAGCACTTCATGGACGAAGTGTCTGAGCGTGCCCGAATTTTCAAATGGAGCAAGGATCAGAAATTCTTGCCGTTTGAATGAACATTATTTTTCTTTTTTCAAAAATATTTTCAAAGATCAACACTCAAGTCGTATGAATGAACTTTTATTTTTTCAATCTACAACCAAAAGGGCGAACATGGAGGTGAGTCTGCAACGGCCAATAAGTTTTTATTTTTCTACTTTCAAAGAGCATCACAACTTTTTTTGGAAAAAATTTCCAATTTTAGGGAGGGAGAAATCATGGAGATAATTGATATTGTTTATATAGAAGGAGACGGTATTGGGCCGTTTGTTATGGAAGCGGCTATGAAGGTATGGAATGCCGCTGTTGGGTATGTTTATAATGGTTCTAAAAAGATTAACTGGATAGAGGCTTATGCCGGGAAAAAGTCTTTAGAAAAAAATGGTTCTTTGTTGCCAGATGAAACGCTTAAAAAATTAAAAGAGGTTAAGGTTGGAATAAAAGGACCGCTTGAAACACCTGTTGGAAGCGGTTATAGAAGTTTAAATGTGGCTTTAAGGCAAAAACTCGATTTATATGCATGTATTAGACCTGTGAAATATATTCCCGGTATAAAAGCTCCTGTTAAATCTCCAGAAAATGTGGATATTGTAATTTTCAGGGAGAACACAGAGGACGTTTATGCTGGAATAGAATGGGAAGAAAACAGCAAGGAGGCAATTGAGGTTATAGAATTTCTTAATGAAAAATTTAAGATTAATCTGCATAATGCCTCAATTGGAATAAAGCCAATAAGTGAGTTTAGAACAAAAAGACTTATGAAAATGGCAATTGATTATGCAGTAAAAAATAACAGAAAAAAAATAACTATTGTTCATAAAGGAAATATAATGAAATATACAGAAGGTAATTTCAGAAAATGGTGTTATGAGATTGCTGAAGAACATAAGGATTTAATAGATAAAAATTCAATTGAAATAAATGATGTAATTGCCGACAATATGTTCCAGCAATTATTGTTAAAACCCGAAAAATACGATATTTTAGTTACTCCAAACTTAAATGGTGATTATCTTTCTGATGCGGCAGCTGCTCAGGTAGGTGGAATTGGTATTGTTCCGGGAGGAAATATTGGCGATGAAATTGCCCTTTTTGAACCAACCCACGGCACTGCACCGGCAATTAAAGATCCAAAAATGGCTAATCCAACTTCATTAATATTATCAGGGGTTATGATGTTTGAATATCTTGAAATGAAAGAAGTTTCGAGTTTAATTGAAAATTCGTTGAAAAAATGTATAAAATCAGGTATTGCAACAAAGGATATTATGCCTGATAATCCTGTGTCTGCAGTTAAATTTGCTGCGAAGATTATAGAAAATTTTAATTAAAAAAATAACTCCCGATTTTTTCGGGAGTTATTTCTATTATTATCCTTTAAATTGTCCTGCGAAGTGACATGCAACCTGATGTCCATTTTCAAGTGTAACAAGTGGTGGTTCCTTTTTAGCACAGATATCCTTTGCAATTGGACATCTTGGATGGAATCTACATCCACTTGGTGGATTAATAGGACTTGGAACGTCCCCTTTAAGTATAATTCTCTTTTTCTTGTATTCAGGATCTGGAATTGGAATTGCTGACATAAGTGAAACTGTATATGGATGCATTGGATTGTCAAATAATTCCTTTTTATCAGCAAGTTCAACGATTTTACCGAGATACATAACTGCAATTCTGTCACTGATGTGTTTAACAACTGCTAAGTCGTGAGCAATAAATACATATGTTAATTTAAATTCTTTTTGTAAATCTTCTAATAGGTTTATAACCTGTGACTGAATTGAAACGTCAAGAGCTGAAACAGCTTCGTCAGCTACAATAAGTTTTGGATTTAATGCAAGTGCCCTTGCAATACCAATTCTCTGTCTTTGACCTCCTGAGAATTCGTGTGGGAATCTGTAAAGGTATTCTGAGGATAATCCAACCTTTTCAAGAAGGTCTTTTACTATTTCTGTTGCTTCTGCATTGCTGCTTACAAGACCGTGTGTGTGCAATCCTTCAGCAATTATATTTTTAATTCTCATTCTTGGGTTTAACGATGAATATGGATCCTGGAAGATGATTTGCATATTTCTTCTGAACCATTTTCTTTTATCTCCTAAATCTGAGAGCATTTCATGTCTTAATCCATGTGCTCCTTTATCAAAGTAAATCTTTGCATATTTTCTATCAAGTTCATCATCTAATGATTTAATTACTTCATCTTCTGTTTTCTTTTCGTGTAATAATTTATTGAATCTATCTACATACCATTCTTTGATGTATTTGTTTGCCCTTGATCTTGGTAAGAATAATGGTGTGGTATCAAGGCCATCAACTATTATTCTACCTGCTGTTGGGTTTAATAATCTTAAAATTGTCATACCAGTTGTACTTTTACCACAACCTGATTCACCAACGAGACCTATTGTTTCTCCTTCATATACTTTAAATGTAATATCATCAACAGCTTGAACATGTGCAACTACTCTTTTAAAAACACCTGCTCTTACAGGGAAGTATTTTTTTAGATTATCAACCTGTAATAATACTTTTTTATTTTCCTGAGACATTAATTTTCACCTGCCCTTGCTTTTTCCACTTCTTTAACCAATTCATCGATGTAGAAACATCTTGAATAATGGCCTGGTTCTACTTCTACTAATTCAGGCATTTCATCCTTACATCTTTCTTTAGCAAGGAAACATCTGTTTGAAAATCCACATCCTTTAGGGAATCTTCTTGGATTTGGAACTGTTCCCGGAATTGAAACCAATCTATCTACTTCTTCATTGATTTTTGGTATTGATCTCATTAATCCCCATGTGTATGGATTTCTTGGCTTTTTGAATATGGATACAATATCACCATATTCAACTATTTTACCTGCATACATAACTGCTGCTTTATCTGACATTTCAGCAACAACACCAAGGTCGTGTGTGATGAAGATAATAGCCATTCCATATTCTTTCTGTAATTCCTTCATTAATTCAAGAATTTGAGCCTGAATTGTAACGTCAAGCGCTGTTGTAGGTTCATCGGCAATTAATACCTTTGGATTACATGAAAGAGCCATAGCAATCATTGCCCTTTGTCTCATACCACCAGAAAGTTCATGTGGATATTGGTCAACACGTTTTTCTGGTTCAGGAATACCAACCTTTCTTAAAAGGTCAATTGCTCTTTCCCTTGCAGCCTTTTCGTCAAGGCCTAAATGCAACATAACCATTTCTATTATCTGATCACCAATTGTAAATACAGGGTTTAAAGCTGTCATTGGTTCCTGGAAGATCATTGCAATTTCTTTACCTCTAATATGTCTCATTTCTTCGTCTGAAAGCTTTGTTAAATCTGTACCTTTATATAATATCTGACCATCTGCAATTCTTCCATTTTCATCTAATAATCTCATTATACTCAATGAAGTTACAGATTTACCGGAACCTGATTCACCAACTATAGAAATTGTTTCTCCTTCATATACTTCAAAAGAAACGCCTCTTACTGCTCTTACTTCTCCGTCTTCTGTATCGAAATATGTATGTAAATTATCGACCTTTAAAATTGGGTCTTTCATTGTTTGCCTCCTTTCAATTATCCGCGTAATTTCGGATCAAAGATATCCCTTAATGCGTCACCAACAAGGTTCCATGCCAAAACGAATAATACCATTGCTGTACCTGGATATGTAACAGTATACCAGTACTGCAATGCACTATCAGAACCACCTAATATCCAGTTTCTTGCATAGTTAAGTATTGATCCCCAGTCAGCATATCCCTGTGGAGCACCAACACCCAAGAAACTCAATACAGCAGCTGTGATAACCATAGAACCAATTCTCATTGATGCCTGAATTACAACAGGGAATATTGTATTTGGAAGAATGTGTTTTATGATTATTTTCCAGTCAGGTACACCAAGTGCTTTTGCAGCTAAAACATATTGATCATTTTTAGCCTGAAGGATATTACCCCTTATAAGCCTTGCTGAACCCATCCATCCAAATACAATCATGGCAATCATAACTTTATCAAGACCTGTTCCAAGTATTGTTGTCAAAACCATAGCTGATAGCATAAATGGAACTGACATAAAAATATCTGTAATTCTCATTAATATTTCATCAACCCATCCACCGAAATATGCGGATACTGAACCTATAAACAAACCTATTATTGTTGCAATGGTAACAACTGTCAAACCAATTTTAAATCCTGTTCTTGTACCCCAAACAACACCATAATATATGTCCCTTCCATTACTTATACCAAATGGATGTTCTTTTGATGGTGGCACTGGAGCACTTTCATATGTAATAATAGGCATAATATATGGATCGTAATTAAGACTTTTTATATAGTCCTTTTTGAGTTTTTTAAAGTATGACTTAACTGCTGGAAGGAATTTATCAACTGATGATTTTTTTGTTTTTAATTCATCTAATTCTTCACTCATTTTTATTGCAATATCATATTTTTTCTCAAATGAAGTTATAGCTTTTTCAAGATCCTTTATTGCTGCATTTAATTCTTTTGGTTTATCAACATTTTTTTCAATATTTTCAATATATGATGTATCGAGAATATAATCTTCTGTTAAAGGTGTGAGTTGTTCTATAAGTTTATTATAATTCTTTTCGCTTTTTGTACTTTGATATGCTTTTAATGTTGATTTTAAGTTTTTAATATCATCTATATAATCTCTATAAAATCCATATGTAAATTCATAATAATCATCAAATGATGCAATTAAATCATCTATAATTGCAGGATCCTTTTTCTCTTCAAGCTGAGAAATCATGCTTTCCATATTTTCTATTTCAGGATCTATTGGTATTTGTGGTGGAGCCAATAATGGTGCAAATGCTGCAACAAGAATAAAGAATATTAATAATATTAATCCCAACATCGCTGAAGGGTTTCTATAGAACTTTCTTAACGATCTCTTGATTTCTTCATTCACTTCAATCACCTCACTCGTATCTAATTCTTGGATCGATTAATGCGTATGATATGTCGATTATCAAATTACCAAGAATCAAAATCAATGATGAGAATAACAACATACCCATTATAGATGCATAGTCAAGCTGTCCTGCTGCTTTTGCAGCAAAACTTCCTATACCAGGTCTTACAAAAATTGTTTCAACGATAATAACCCCCATTATAAGACCGATAATCATTGAACCTGCAACGGTTGCAACAGGGATTAATGCATTTCTTTTAGCATGTTTGTGAATAACAACCTTTTCTGGTAATCCTTTTGCCCTTGCAGTTCTTACATAATCTTTTCTTAATACTTCCATCATTGATGAACGAGTGATTCTAATAAGATATGCCCACCATAAATATGATAATGTGAGGATTGGGCCTATTAAATGTCTTAAGCCATCCCAGAATATATCAAATCTTCCATTTAATAATGCATCAATAGTTACAAGCTTTGTATATTGATGAAAGTCCGGGGAGTTAATAACTCTTTCTGCCCACAGACTAATTTTTCCAGGGGGGAACCATCCAAGAACACTATAAAATACGAGAATTATAAGCAAACCAAATACAAAGTCTGGAAATGACCACCCTACAATTGAGAAAATTCTTATAACGTGATCCTGCCATTTATTATGATGCAGTGCCGCCTGAACACCAAGCCATATACCAACTCCAATTATTGGGAATATTGCGTATAATGCTAATTCAACTGTAGATGGTAATCTGTGTAAAATAGCGTCTTTAACTGGTTCTTTACCAACTATTGACCAGCCAAGATCACCTTTTGCTACACTTTCCATCCATTTTAAATATCTTGTTACTGGATCCTGATCAAGCCCATATTTGTGTTTGATCAATTCCATTTCTTCAACAGACATTTTATCCAATGTATTTGGATCAACATATGCAGCAAGTAATTGGTCTTCACCAAGAAGCTGCATCATTCCGAAAACTATTAATGTTACCCCAAATACTATAAGAGGCAACAATAATAATCTCCTTATAATATACGCCGTCATAACTACACCTCCATCTTAATAAATTAAAAACCATTTTATTATATCATATAAACATAACATTAAAAATTCAAAAAAATAAGGAGAGGGTTCAACCCCTCCCCTTTATACGAATTTAATTATAAATAATGAAATATTTTTCAATTATTCGTCTGATTTGTAATATCTGTAATAATCGTCACCTGGTCTAATTGCGTTTGGATACCAACCTTTTAACCATTTTCTGTGTACCCTTACACCAATTGGCTGATAAAGAGGTACGCCTAATCCTTCTCTAATTACAAATTCCTGAATCTTAATGTATTTTTCTTCCCTAACTTTTGGATCTGTTGCAGATGCAGCATCGATAATCATCTGGTTCAATGATTTACCGCCAAAGAATGCCTGTGGTTTGTTTGCAAATTCTGCATATTTATCTCCAAAGTAGTAACCATAGTCACCATCACTGTGGTAGAATGTGTAAATAAAGTTGTTTGGATCTGGATAGTCAGCTAACCAACCAAGGATGTATAATGGCATTTTACCGTTCTTTCTTGCATCTAAGAATGTTGGCCACTGAACACCTCTTGCTTCAACCTGGAATTTAGGATTGATTTTCTTTAATGAGTCTGCTAATAATTCTGCTGATTTCTGTCTTGCTTCGTTACCTGTATTGTAAAGAATTGTCATTTTGAATCCTTTTCTCCAGAGTTGTCCTCTGAATGCTCTCTTGAAGTATCTTGTTGCTGCTGTTAAGTCATATTTTGGTTTTGGTAAGTTATCATCGTAACCCAAGAATCCTTTTGGTAATGCTGTAGGTACTAATTCACCAAATCCGTTTAATACTTCATCAATCATCTTCTGGTAATCAAATGAAGCAATGAAACCTAATCTTACGTTTTTGTCTGCAAAGAAGTCTACAGGAATACCCTGTCCGTCTAATTTTCCGCTTCCGATATATGGTGAATCTGGTTTTACCTGCCAGTTGAAGTTAAGTGTTGTAACTGATACGCTTGGTAATCCTTCAATAACTTCTAAATCAGGATTTCCTCTTACCTGATCTAAGTATTGTGTTGGAACTGCTGCGATATCTGCTTCACCTTTTTCTAACATAGCTTTTCTTGTTGACCATTCGTCAACACCCCAGATAACTACATTCTTTATCTTAGCTGGACCTCTCCAGTATTCATCGAATGCTTTTAAGATAACTTTCTGTTCTGCTCTGTTCCATTCAACTAATTCATATGGACCTGAACCGATTTCTTTTGCGTATAATGGTGAAGATTCTTTTTTCCAGTCGTGGAATTTCCACCATCCATCTGCTTTACCGTCCCATAATCCTAAGTCCTTAGCAGCTTTGCTGTCTAAAATTGCTCCCCATGATGAACCCTGAGCAATAACGTTTAAGAAGTAAGCTTTTGGTGCTGCTAAATGGAAAATTACATAATCTCCCTGAACTTCAACTTTTGAATCGATGTATTTTTTGTAGAAGTCTAATAAGATCTGTTTTGCTTCATCGTTAACAGGTTCTTTTGTTTCTGGATTTACTAATTCATTCCATGAGTGACCTGTTAAACCTTTAACTGCTGATTTTAAACTGAAGTAATCTCCAAAGAATACTTCGTAGAACATCCAGATAGGTCCTCCACCAGGATTTCCTATTAATGCTCTTTCGAATGTGTATTCAACATCGTATGGTGTTAATTCGTTTCCGCTGTGGAATTTAACACCTTTTCTAATTTTAAATTTAACTGTGTTTCCGTTTACTTCCCATGATTCAGCTATTCTTGGAGCAAATTCGCTCAAGCTTGAACCAACATATTCAATAAGGTTGTCATAAACGTTAAAAATAACTTCTCCACTAGCTGTATCATAAGCCTGATGTGGATCTAATGTACTTGGTTCCCCGATTGTTAAGTCAACGATTGTATCGGGGTTCATAACTGTAGCAAATGCAAACACTGAAACTACCACTAAAAGTGCCACTAAAAGTTTCTTCATACAGTCCCCTCCTTGTATAAAATTTATTCCGGATATATTTTACCACAAAAATTCAAAAATTACAAATACTTTATCAAAGTTTCTTATAGATTAAGAAGGGACAACATTATTTTCGTTCGTATTTCATTATAATAAATCTAAATAAATTAAAAAAACTTATTATAATGAAATTTCTTTCATATTCTCCTTATTTTATAAAAAGAGGCGGATTTTCCCGCCTCTTTTGCGTTAAAAATTATTTATCTGATTTCCACATTTTGTAATAATCGTCACCTGGTCTTATAGGATTTGGCACCCAACCTTTAACCCAAGATCTCTGAACTCTTACTCCTATTGTCTGGAATAATGGTGCTCCTATACCTTCTCTTATAACAAATTGCTGAATTTTTACATACATTTCCTGTCTTTTAGCCGGATTTGTTTCTGCAACTGCATCTTCTATCATTTGATTTAATGATTTTCCGCCAAAGAATGCCTGTGGTTTATTTGCAAATACCTTATATTTTTCTCCAAAGAAACTTCCATATGTTCCATTACTGTGATAGAATGTGTAAATAAAGTTGTTTGGATCTGGATAGTCTGCAACCCAACCACCTATATAAATAGGTATTTTACTGTTCTTTCTTGCATCAAGATATGTTGGCCATTGAACTCCTCTTGTCTCTATCTGGAATTTTGGATTTATCTGTTTTAATGTATCTGCTAATAATTCTGCTGTTTTCTGTCTTGTTTCGTTTCCTGTGTTATACAATACTATCATTTTAAATCCTTTTCTCCATAACTGACCTCTAAATGCTCTCTTGAAGTATTTTGTTGCTTCTTCAATGCTAAATCTTGGTTTTGGTAATGAATCATCATATCCCAAGAATCCTTTAGGCAATATTGCAGGTACAATCATACCATATCCATCCATAACATCATCTATTATCTTCTGATAATTTATTGACCTTAAGAATGCCAATCTTACATTTTTATCTGAGAAGAAATCAAGTGGTATACCTTTACCGTCAAGTTTTCCACTTCCTGCATATGGTGAACCTGCTTTTACCTGCCAGATAAAACTTATTGTATTCACTGTTGCTCTTGGTAAGTTATCTATTATTTCTATATCCGGATTATCCCTTAATTGTGACAAATACTGGGTTGGAGCTATAACAACATCTGCATCACCTTTTTCAAGCATTGCTTTTCTTGTTGACCATTCAGATACAACCCATATTACTATATTCTTTAATTTTGCTGGTCCTCTCCAGTAGTCTTCAAATGCTTTTAATATAACTTTACCTTCTGTTCTATCCCATCTGTCAAGAATATATGGTCCTGAACCTATTTCTGTTAAATGTAACGGTGAATCTTCTTTTTTCCAGTCATGATATTTCCACCATCCGTCTACCTTTCCATCCCATAATCCAATTTCTTTAGCCTTTTTACTATCTAAAATTGCACCCCAGGAAGAACCTGTAATAATGTTTAAAAAGTATGCTTTTGGTTCTGCTAAATGAAATACTACATAATCTCCATCAACTTCTACTACAGGATCGATATATTTTTTGTAGAAATCTTCAAGAATCTTTTTTGCTTCAGGACTTGTTGGTTCTCCGGTATCAATATTAACTAATTCTGACCAAGCATGACCTGTTAATCCCTTTACAGCATCTTTTAATCCAAAGTATTTACCAAAGAATACTTCATAGAACATCCAGATAGGTCCTCCCCCTGGATCACCTATTAATGCTCTTTCAAAGGTGTATTCAACATCATATGGTGTTAATTCGTTTCCACTGTGGAATTTAACACCTTTTCTAATTTTGAATTTGTATGTTTTTCCATCTGGTGAAATTAATCCATTTTCAACTGTTGGCACTTCTTCTGCTAATCTTGGCAAAAATTTGCTTAAACTGGATCCATCATATTCAAGAAGCATATCATAAACATTGTATATAACCTCTCCACTTGCAAGGTCATATGCCCTATGTGGGTCCAATGTACTTGGATCACCAATGGCTAAGCTTACTAATGTTTCTGGATCCTTTACTGCAGCAAAAGACAAAATAGCAATAATCAAAACCCCTACCAATAAAAACTTTCTCACTTTTACCCCTCCCTTTTTAATATGGCACTCAAGGTATCCTTCTTTTTATGAATACAATACCTGTATAAAACTCCACATATTTTGTTGGCATTATATATGGATGTTTTATTTTTTCTATCATTATTTTTTGCACTTTTAGTACATTATCGTTATGCATTACAACGCAACCATGAGATCTTCTTAAATCCTCATTTGTAGTTCCAGAATGTATTAATATCCCATCTCTATTTACTTTATAAATATCATAAGCATAGCCATATAATGGATACCATAATCTAAAAAGCCCTCCTGGACCATAATCTTTCACATTATTTTTTAATATCCCTGATTCATATGAAGCGATATATATACCTATTGGAGTGTCTCCATCTTCCATAGCCTGACTTTTCTGTGTTTCAACGTCATGTTGTCCATGCCCCCTAACCTTACATGAAAACAACATATTGCCTGTATTATCATATAATTTAAATATTCCTGGATTTTCTCTGTTATCAGGAAGTTCAACTTCAACGAAGAAATAAAATTCTTCGTTAACATTATCAAGGAGTTTTTTTATTGCCTCTCTGTTTATAATTTCTGAATTTATATTATTTTCTTTCATAAAATTTTTAAAACTACTAAAGAAATTTTCATCAAGCTCATTGTTTATAATGTAATCTGTCCCTTTTCCTTTATAGAATAGATATCGTGAATATAAATATTTTAACCTCCATACATCTGATCCTTTATCTTTTAAGTTTAGCTCACGATAGAAAGGTTCATATATATTAAATCCCGCTATTTCCTTTTTAAAACCAAATGTTTCTTTTTTATCATAAAAATATTCATTCATTGTAATCCCCTCTTTTAAAGTATTATATTTTTGTATAAATCTTCATAGCTTTCTCTTTTTCTTATTAATTTTATTTCTTCATTTTCGGTAATAAGAACTTCTGCAGGTTTTAAGGTTGAATTGTAGTTATTAGACATTGAAAAGCCATATGCACCTGCGTTTTTAAAGTAAACAAGAGAATTTTCTTCTGGTATTGGCAGCTCTTTATCCCATAATAACTTATCTCCACTTTCGCATAATGGTCCAACTATGTCTATTTTAGCTTTTTTGCCTGTTGGATTTAAGAATACCGGTTCATGATATGCATTGTATAACACCGGTCTTATTAATAGATTCATTCCACCGTTAGTTACAACAAATACCTTATCAATTCCCTGTTTCACGCGTGTAATATTGAGCAATAATATTCCTGATGGCCCCATTATATATCTTCCCAATTCCAGTATTACTTCATCATAATATTTTAAGATCGGAATAACTTTTTCTTTGTATTCATTTAAATTAATTTCTTTTCCATCATAATTTATTCCCCAGCCTCCGCCTATGTTTATTTTTTTGAAATTATATTTTTTTGAAATTTCCAATCCGATTTTAAACGCATCTATAAATGGTGAAATTTCAGTAATTTGAGATCCTATATGAAAATGTATTCCTTTTATTCTATTATCGTTATATTTGTTCATAAATTCTTCCAGTTTAACAGCTGGAATACCAAATTTATTTTTCTTTAAACCTGTGGAAATATGCGGATGTGTTTTGGCGTCAACATCTGGATTAACTCTTAAAAAGAATTCAATATTTTCTGTTTTAATGTTTTTCCATAATTCCATTTCTTCAAAGGAATCTATATTTACATACTTTATCTTATCTTTTAGAAATTTCATATCTTCTTTGCTTTTGCCATTTCCATTCCATACTATTTTTTCTTTTGGAACTCCTGCTATTTCTGCTCCTTTATATTCACCAACTGTAACTATATCTGCCCCAAAACCAGATTCGTACATAATTTTAATTAAAGCAGGATTATTGTTTGCTTTTAATGCAAATGTTGGTATAAGGTTTATTCCTTCAAAGATTTCCTTAACATTTTTAATGCGATTTTTTATTTCCTTTTCAAAATATACATAAACAGGCGTTCCATATTCACTTTCAATCTTTTTTAATATTTCTTCCATGTTAGCCCTCCCGAAATTTAAAAAGTATTATATAAATAGTTAATTATGTCATTCTCAAAAATTTTTCCATAAGTTTTTTCATAAACATAATTATTTTCAAATAATGAAAAAATAAATTTTCTCCCTTTTTTGGTAATCAGTAATCCAGTTAATCCTGAAACACCTGTTAAGGTCCCGGTTTTTCCCCATACATCAAAATTAAATCTATTTTCCAGTGTTCCATAACTTTTGGTATATGCAAGAATGTTTAAAAATCTATCCCCGTATTTTTCCAGCATATATTCAAATACTTTTACTGCTGTTAATGGTGAAATCAGATTGTATCTTGATAATCCTGCTCCATCTGTAATTACATAATCTTCTTCATATTCGAGACCAAGATTCTTATATAATTCTTCTTTTAAAACTTCTATACTTTTTTCAATTTCGCCCTTGCCATATTTTTTTACAGATAACATTCTAAAGAACATTTCTGCAATATAATTATCACTGTTTTTCATCATAATTTCTGTGATTTTATCTATTTCAGCAGATTTATGAATATAAAAAGGAGTTTCTTTTTCTTCTACATTACCACTGTTAATACACTCAATTGGAAATCTATGTTTTATAAACAACGGTTTTAATAATTCCAGTAATTCTGCATAATAGTTATTTTCCGGAACAAAGTCTTTTATATTAAATGGCTTTATATAAGGATTTTCTTCATCGTTATACATCCATCCATATCCAAAAAATTCATTGTTATTAAATAGTGAATCATCTATTACTAAGGTGTCAAAAAAAACCTTTCCTGATCTTTCTTTTATTTTGTTTAAAATCATATCAAATGTCTTTAAATCAATAGTTGGATCTCCACACCCCTTTACTATAAGATCGCCATTTGTGAAATAAAATTTTGTGCTAAATATATATTCTTTTTTAAAAATTTCAAATACCGCAAATGTGGTAAATAACTTTGTCACAGAAGCAGGTGTAAAGAATTTATTCTCATTATAAGAATAAATTATTTCATTCTTTTTTAAATCTTTTACTAAAATACCACAAAATCCCTTGAATTCTTTTATCTTCTTTTCAATATAAGTCATTTGAAACCCCCAAATAATATTAATAGTTATATGATAATTTTAATTTTTATTTAAAAGAAGGTTAATTAAATCTCCCTAAGATGATAATATCCTTATTTTATTTTTAATTCAACCTCAAAAATCTCTGAAATTTATCCAATATTTCCAATAAAAATTAAAATACTCTTACTTTCTTAAATTTTCGTATAATTTATTATTTTTTTACATTTTGTAAAGAGAAGATAAAGTTGTATAATTCAAAACTAAAAGGGGGGATTTTTTTGTGTAGAATGATTGGTTATTCATTTAAAAAAAATGAAAATATAAATTTTTTGTTTAATCATTTGAAGACTATGGCGAAGGATGGAATTAAAGCTCCTCATGATGATGGCTGGGGGATTGCAGCTTTTGTTTCTGATAAGGAAGTGGTTTTTCATAAATCCATGCAACCGGTTTTTAATGAAGATGATTTAAATATAGAATCATACCTTGGTATGATTCATGCAAGGAAAGCTTCTGATAATCTTGAAAAAACTTTTTTACAGTTGCATCCATATTTTATAAAAGATACCTTTTTTTCACATAACGGGACAATATATCTCGATAAGATAGATAATGTTTTTGGTACAGATAGCTTTGAATATTTTAAGGCTTTGTATGATTTTAACAATTTCAATGATTTAAAGGAAAAGATTAAGGAGTTTATTTCTAAAAATTCTTATTCGGGTATAAATTTCTTAATGATTAGAAATAATGAATTATATGTATTTTGTAATTATACACGCACAGAAGATTATTTTACTCTGTGGTATACAGAAAATGATACAGGGTTTATTGTTGCTTCTGAAAAAATGGATAATTCATTTATCCCTTTTGAAAATGGTATGCTGGCAAAAATAGTTAATGGAAAAATGGAAAATATTCTTTATATTTAATTAAAAAGGGTTGTTCTTTCGAACAACCCTTTTTCTTTTTATTAAAATACAGGACCAAATCCAAATGCCCATTTAAATTTATTCTCTTTATCAAATACACCTTCAAATCTAACTGGACCTATCATTGGTAAAGTAATTTTTATACCAGCGCCATATGCCCATAGAGGATCATAATTTAGATTGTCCCCAGCATTTCCTATATCAAAGAATATATATGCATCTACTGGAACTGCCTCTTTCTGTATTTGATATTGAATTTCAGCATTGTTTAAATACATGATATTTCCTTTTCTTTCTGAGAAATTATATCCTCTTACTGTATACATTCCGCCTATATAAAAATCGTATAGGTTAAAGTCATCTTTTACATATCCTGCTTTTAATCTGTCAGCAAATGTAAATTTGTATAATGTATAGAATTCTTTAAATTCTGTATATCCACCATAATAATATTCTTCTGTGTTTGATATATTTAAACCACCAAATGATTGTAATGTATAATATGTTCCATTATATGGTCTAAATGGATAGTCGAGACGTGAATATGTGTATCCCAGACCACCTGAAATCTCTTCTTTTTTGTCTATTATTAGTGAATTGTATTCTGTTTTACTATAACTTAAATTCATATTTAAATTATTAAAGCTATTAAAGCTATATGATGGAGAAAAGCCTATTGAAAATTTATTTGTTACTGTAGCTAATCCGCTTATATTCTCTTCGGGAATACCTGCATTTTCATCATATAAACCATAATTGAAGTTAACTTTCATGGATAAAGGTGTATTATTTATTTTGGTAATACCATAACCCAAATTGAATAAATATGTTTTTGAAAGAGGATTTATATTTGTTGTTATATTGTAAGATTGTCCATATCCAAGAGGATTTTTCCATTGTAATTCTAATTGACCAAAGAATCCCATATACCATGGTGCATTTTCAGGCATGGTATATGTAATACCACCTACAAATTTTCCAGGTTTGTTTTTTTCTGTAATATCAATTTTAAAGTCTATTTTGTCTTCGTGTTGAGCATACGGATATACATTTACTTTATCAAAAAACCCTGTTCCTGATAAAGCATAATATGTATCCTGAATTGCTTTTGTAGTAATAACTTTACCTGTTTTGAGTTTTATTCCTGAATTTATTAAATAGTCTTTTGTTTTCTTTTCTGGAGATACATTTATATCGATATTTCCAACTTTGTATTCCAATATTTTAATAATAAGCTCTCCATTTTCAAATGATGTATTTATATTAACAAATGGATATCCAGAATTTGTATAATATTCTTTTAATCTTTTTATTCCATTTAAAACTGTTATATTATCTACTGTTGCATTATTACTAATTCCAACTTTATTCAATTGTTCTAATAATTCAAATGTTTTTAAACTTTCATTATTTATAATTTTTATTTGTTTTATCTTTTCCGGTTTTTCTATGATTTTTTTTAATTCACCACCAATTACCAGTACAAGATCTCCTCCTGGAGTTTTTGAAATATTTGTGGCATTCATGGTTATTTGTGTTTTTTCAGAAAAGTATGGTAATTCTCTTAATTTCTGGAATATTTTTTGCATATCTTCCATTGAAGGATATGTTTCTTTTGAATCTTCCCTGAATAAGAAAAACTTATTTTCCCAATCTTTTCTAAATTCAAAACCAAATTCTTTTTTTAATTCTTTTTTATCAAGTTGAGAAATTTCATCCTTTAATTCTATATCCCAGAGATCATATTCTTTTATTACATATACCAATGTATTTTTATCTGTTTCTTTTTTGTCTATCATCGTTGATTCCAATGTCAACGAATCTGAGGAGATTTTTATATTACTTGATATCTCAATGTATGGATATCCCTGTTCATTATAATATTTCTGTATTTCTCCAAGCCCTTTTTTATATTCATTTAAATTTAAAGGTAATTCTTTTTCAGTATAAACTTTTGTGGCAATTTTGCTTAAATCCAATAATTTATCTCCAAGAACCTTAAATTCCACTTTTTTTACAACAGGATTTGTTTTGAAAGTAAAGGTTAATTCACCACTTTCTTCATCATATTTATAATTTATATATGAAAAATATGGATATTTTTTTTGAATACTTTCAATGGCCAATTTTAAGTCTATATCTCCCACTATAGAACCATCTTTAATATCATAATCACTTAATACTTTTTCAATATCTTTTTTGAGGAAATCAACATTTCCATCATATACAACTTTCTTTACATTCATAAGAGCAAAAACGTTTAAAGCTCCTATAAGAAACACAAGAATCAACAATAAGCTTTTCTTCATCTAAATACCTCCCTTTATTTCTTTTTCCAGTTCAATTATATATTTTTTTAATGTCATTATTTCTTGCGGTTTTGTTAAATCAAAGTTATCATTTATTATTTGAGAATTTAAATAATATCCTTTTTTTTCATAATATCTATAAATCTCCCAATTAAATTCATATGACATGGTTAATACATTAATCAGCATTGATGGGATATCACCTATTGGCTGGCAATCTATATTTTCGAGATTAAAATCCGCTATTACAGTTGTCCCAACGTCTTTTTTTGAGTTTATTATAAAAGTTCCATCTGTTTGTTCCAATGATTGTTTTAAAAATGCAAGTCCTAATCCAAATTTTTTCTTTCTCTGTTTTTTAGTAGTATAAAATGGATCAAGAGCCTTTTTTAATGTCTCCTGATCCATCCCTCTTCCATTATCTGAAATTGTAAATCGAAAATGATTTTTTGTTTCAATGATTATTAAATATCCTTTATTTCCTCCAGATTTAACTGCATTTTCACCAATATCCATAATATGATCTGCTATTGTTCTTAAGGTTGCCAAAGTGGTTCCACCTTTCCATTTAATAATGCTTTTTTAAATTCTTCATATGTTCTTCTTTCCGATTCTATTATACACGAAGGTATAAGCTGTTCTGGAAAATGTGCATCGGTGTTATGTATAAATCTATTAAATCCCAATTGTTTTGCCATCTGTTTTTCTTTTTCAGATTTTACTTCTACGATTTTTATATTTATATTCTCAGGAGGTAACCCAAGATTTGTTATCAAACCTGCATATCTAAATATATGCGCAGGAATAAACATACTTTCATATTTTTTAGATAGATTATAAACCTCTTCTATTGTTAAATCTGTTGAACTGCCTAAATACGGCGTCTTAATTATTTCTATTAACTCACCTTTTTCATTTGCCAATACCTGATACCCAAGTTTTTCAGGGTCATATTCTTTTATAATAAGTTTAGATTCTATTATTTTACCAAATTCTTCTGCATCATCAATTTTTTTAAAATAAACAAGTATGTGTATTTCTTCCCTGGTTGTAACTTCAATCCCGGGAATAACCTTAACATCTATTTTAGATAAAACGTTTTTATATGTTTTTATGTGTTTTGTTGTATTATGATCAGTAATTGCTATCCAGTTTAAGGTTGTTTCAGAAATTTTTTCAAGAAAAATGTCTGGAGTCATTGTAATATCAGCACATGGTGATAAAACTGTATGTATATGAAAGTTCCCATAAAATTTTGCCACTTTATCACCTGTTAATTAAGTTATATATTTCACCAGTTGTTTCGAAAATATTCTTTTTGCTTTTTAAAAGGGTTATTTGATTTTCTTTTGCCTTTTCAATTGTTTCTTCAGCAAAGTTAAATCCTTCTGGAATTATAATAACTTTCGCTCCAACAATAGAAGCAACAGCTATTATATTAGGATGTGTTTGATGGGTAAGCCATATGCTTTCTTCTGGCGCATTTCTCATTATTTCGCTTAATAAGTCACCTATATATCCATTCTTCACTTCTGTTTCTTCATCATGAACATATATTTTTTCTATATATTCTCTTTTTAATATATCTTTTATTTTCATAAAATCACCCCTATTTAAAGAATAACATTTCTATTATTACCCCTTTTCCACTTTCTGATATTATTGTCATTTTATCAGAAAATCTTTTCATGTTTGGAAGACCCATTCCTGCACCAAATCCCTGCGCTCTTACTTCTTCTGTTGCTGTTGAATATCCTTCTTGCATTGCCAGTTCAACATTTTCTATTCCTTTTCCATAATCTTTTATAAGCAATCTTATACTATCTTCAAGCTCCCAACAATATATTTCACCATATGATTCAGAATGTATTACAACATTTGCCTCTGCTTCATATGTAGCTATGGAAATTTTTCTCACTAATTTTTCATCTATTCCTTTTTTCTTTAAAAATGATTTAAGTCTTGTTGCTCCTATTCCTATTTTTGTGATATCATTATAATCTATTTTAAATTCAAAAGACGCCGTTTTATTCTGTAATATATCTCCTGTAAGTTTGGATATATATTCTTCCCTGTTAAGAACCTTTTCACGTCTCTGATCATGTACGTATATACTTCCTAACTTACCAAATAACCATGTTATTACATCATATTTGGTAATTATCCCAACAACCTTCCCTTCATTGTTTAAAACAGGATATCGACCATATTTATGGCTTTGTGATAATTCAACAAATTTTGATAATGTATCCTCTTCATTTATTGTTACTACACTTTTTGTCATCCATTTTAATACAAAATCTGATAAGTTTCCTTTTTCAAGAACTTTTATTATATCTTCAATGCTAATTATCCCAACAAGTTTTAACCCTTTTTTTACAACAGGTAATCCGGATATTTTCTTTATTTTCATAATATCCTTTACCTGTCTTATTGATGTTTCAGGAGTTACTACTATAGCCGGTGATGTCATTATTTCACCTATTTTGGTGTTTGAAAATATTTGCAATAATTTTTCAACTAATTCCGTTGGTTCGCCGGGCATTATAAACTCTCCTCATCTGTTTTCATTGCATCTTTTATTCCCAATTTGTATAATTTTACACAAGCATAAAACATTGAATAATCTGTTGTTAAGAGAGGTATTTCACAATCTTCTATATTTTCTAAAAATGTTTTAGGTATTGTTTTACCTCTTACAAATAATATAGCTCCTGCCTCTATTACAGAGGCAGTGGTTAATGTTTGTGGTGTTGTTAAACCAGTAACAAGCAGCATTCCCGGTGTTGAGAATGCTAAAAAGTCACTCATTAAATCTGATGCTCCTGCAAATTTTATATCTATATCTTTATAATTTTCAGGTATATGTATAAACTTCGCTTTTAGTTCTTTTGCAAGTTCTTTTAGTTTCATTTTAACAAATCCCCTCTATATTCAAATTTCATAAATGCCTCATATGTCCATGGAAGTTTTTCTTTAAATATTTTTGCAACAGCTATTGCGTATTGTTGTATTTCCCATTGAGCATGAGAATCTGCCCTTAAATTTAAGAAATTCATTAAACTTCTTGTATTTACTGTCCAGTAAAACTGCGTGTATTGTCCAACAGGCAAAACCATTCTTGCCATTTCCCTTGCAACACCTAATTCCATTAATTTATTATATGCATTATATGTTTCTTCATATATTTTTTGTATTATATCCAGAGCTTCTCTGGTTAAATTTTCATCTTCAATTTTATTTGAACCCTGTTTATTTTTTGTATCCTGAACTCTGATATGGTCAGGAATATAAAATTCTTCTGCATATTTTGTGGTATATCTTCTTGAGATTTCATTATAACTGCCTATTCTATGTCTCATCCATTGTCTTGCAATAAATATTGGTGTTTTTATATGAAATGTAAATACCTGATGTTCAAATGGACTGTGATGTTTGTGTTCCATTAAATAGAAAATAAGCTTTTTATCTCTTTCATCTGTAGATAACTCTTTTCCGTATGAAACACGTGCTGCTCTTACTGCAGCTCTATCGCTACCAAGCATATCAACAAGTTTTACCAATCCTTTATCTAAAATCTTAATTTCTTCCATCTTCGTTTTCCCCTTCTATTTCATTTTGAAGTTTTTCCATTTCTTTTTTTTCTTTCCATTTTTCATAGAATATTATTATCCCCAATGCCACTACAACAAAAAGAACAAGTGGCAGAACATAATTTAACATAACATGTATTTTAATTTCATTTCTCAAATCTTCTAACGCTTTTTCTGCTTCATCTGATAGTTTTCCATCTATTGTTAATGCTTTATTTAACGATATTCTTGCAAGTGTTTTGTATTTTTCTCTATCAACTTTTAACATTGCAAGAGCCCATTTTGACAATACCCTTCCATTATCAGGTATTATTTGAAGGGCTTTTTTATAATAATTCATTTTTTGTGTATATGTTTCTGATATATCACCCAGTAATTCATAACTTAAAGCAAGTATTTTGGAATTACGTGTATTTGGAATAATTATTTCTTTTAAGGTTTTTTCAGCTTTTTGTGTATCATTAAGGTAAATATAGTAATTAACTATTATAAGCATTAAATCCATTGAAGGTTCTGGCATGTCTATATATGTATGAGCTATTTCTCCAAATAATTCTTTATCTTCTTTATATTTTTCAAGATATCCAGCTATTTTTATATAAGTTTCTATTATTTTTCTATTATCCGGATATGTTTTTACACCGTTTTTTATAAGATTATATGCATCTTCTTTGTTTCCATATATTCTGGATTTAAATAAAAAATTCGATTTATAATAAATCGAAAATGGTGTGTTACCATATTTTTTTTCAATATATTCTATTTTATTTAATATTTCTTTTGCTAATTTTGGATCCCCTGTTATTTTCCATTGTTTATATTCAAATTCCAATAATAATATGTTTATAAGTGGATCATCTGGATATTTTTTTAATAATTCTTTAAATCGTTCTATTGGCTTTAATGTTGTTATTGGATTTACACCGGACATTATATCGAATATTTCTTTTTCTCTGTAGGTTAGAAGATTGTTGTATTTTGCTCTTAATTCATTTGCAGCTTTTAAATACCCGCTATAATTTTTTTCGTAATAGAGTTCAAAATATGCAAATGTTTTTACCGCTACATTTTCAGAATCCATTAATTTTGTTATATCAAATGTTTTTAAATATGTTTCAGCAATGTTTTCAGCATTTATCCCTATAACCACATACACCGTTATTAATAATAATAAGAACGCTTTTTTCATACCATCCCCCTTAACTCTCGCTGTATCCATACATTTGAATTTTATTGTCTATATTCATAAGTTTAACCTTACTAATAGGTTTTTCTGTTGTAAATTTCTTATTATTAATAGTAACTTCTACCCCAGGATATAACATCTTCCTTGCAATTACAACACCTGCATTTTTTGATTCCTCTATCGCCTTTTTTAATTCAAGAATTCTCTTTTTATTTCCTTCTATTTTTGCTTTTAATAATGTTGCTCTATCTATCATTTTTTTAGCATACATTATATTTTCATTTTTTACTTTCATCTTTTTTATTTTTGACATTATGCTGTTTAGTTGTGGAGTTATTGCTTTAAGTTCTTCAGCGTTTTTCTTTGTAATCTCAATAAGTTGTTTATATTCATTATATAATTTAGGATCAATCCCAACTTCTATTACTGTTCCAACACCCATAGGACTTCCTAAATAATATGCATCAACCATATTTAAAGCTTTTATTTCACCACCAACTATTTTGCTGTTGTAACCATCGAGTATAACCTCTTTTGCAGAAGTTACCTGACAATTTATAAGTGATTTATCTATTTCTATTTTTTCTTCAGCTTCTAAAATAGCATTTTCCGCAAATTTCGCTGTAATATTTTTTGCTTTTATAAAACCTTTATTTCCACCTTTTATTCCATTTATTTTTACATTTTTCTTAGATACAACTTTTGCAGCTTCTACTTCTCCATATATTTCTATATCTCCTTCAGCTTCAACAATAAACCCCGGTTTTACTGAGCCTCTGATTACAACTTTACCCGGGAAATTGATATTTCCTGTACTAAAATCAACATCACCATTAACTTCATATACTTCTTCTATTTCAATATGAACTGTTCCATCCATATCTTTGCTTATTCTTAATTCTCCTGATGCCATTGCTATAATATTTCCATCTTCATCTTTATCCACATTTTTTTCAAGAACGACTTTTGCTTTAGGTCCTGGTAATCCCGGTATTTCTTCGCCGGTTACATCTTTCCCGGGTTCTCCCAGCGTAGGTGGATGAATTACCCCTATCTTATCACCTAATTTTACTGTAATTATATTTTTTGCAAATTCCCTAAAGTCTATTTTTTTATTATGGGTTAAATCCTGTTTTTCCTCTGAGAGATCAAAGATTTCAACATATCCAGGTTTACCTTTTTTTGGGGGTATTGCTTCAGCAACAACTATGCTCTCGTTATAGGTTGGTTTGAGAGCCAGTTCTCTTAGAACATCATATTTAATACCATGCTTTATGCCTGCCTGTTGTAAAGCACGCAATAATTCGCCGTCTGATGAAATTCTTCCATCGTATATTAGAGTAAGATATGCTTTTAATCTGTCATCTGATATTTTTATTTTAGTTATAGCCATTTGTTAATCCCCCAGACTTTTTTCTAAAATTAGCAAATTCCCTTCCTCATTTATATCTTTCCACATCATATGGTCAAAAACCTGAGAAATTATGTGTACTCCCAATCCATGTTCCTTAATATCGTCTAAATCCCTTGATTTAACCTCTTCCAGATTTATTTTTTCTCCATAATCTCTAATATATACTTTAAAATTCTTATTTTCAATTTCAAATATTATATCGACTGTTTTTGTATTATCATAATTATAAGTATGTTCTATTACATTGGCTACAGCTTCATTTAAAGCCAATTCCATAAAGAATATCTGTTCTTCATCTTCATAATCATTAAACTTTAAAAAATACTTCATGGCTTCTCTTAAAATTTTTATATACTTCACATCGCTGTTTATAGTTATTTTCAATCTTTCCATACCTATCACCTTTAAATTACTATAAATTTTGATTTCCAATTTCCTATTTTATTTCTACCATTTTTGATCTTTAAATCTCTCGCTATATCCTTTTTTATAATGATTATTCTTGGTTTTAAATCCTTTATTATTTCAAGACCGTTTTCATATAAATATTTAGGATATAGTTCTTCAGGGATTTTCAGAAGTTCTTTGTTCATTAGATGCTCAAAATCAAAATCAAGCACTTTTTTGAGTCTTTCCTTTCTTTGTTCGTAAGACTTTTTTCTTAATTGTTCTGCTTCAATTAATGAAAATTCACATCCACAATATTGTTGCCTGTATATATTATTAGCCTTACAAAATTTTGCTCCCTCTGAAATAGCATTGTTTGATCTAAAATTATTGTAATAGAACATTATATTATACTTGTTGGCCAGTTCATTACCTATTCTTTTTATTTCATCATGGCTTTTTCGGGGGCTTGACAGCAATGTTGTGGAAAATATTTTATATCCTTTTTCTTTTGCAAGTTGAGCTGTTTTTTCCATCCTTTGATACATGCATTTATAGCATCTTTCTTTTTCATTTTTTACATCAACATTTTTCATTAATTCTAAAAATTCTTCATGATTATATTCGCTTTTTAATTCTTTAAATTTCCACATTTTTTTTAATTGTTTAAATGCTTCATATCTTTTTATGTATTCTTTTTCAGGATATATATTGGGATTATAAAAAAAAGTATCGTATTCGATATTTTCTTCTTTTAATCTTTTATGCGCAAGAACAAGATCCGGGGCACAACATACATGTAATAGAATTTTATTCAAACTCTACAACCCCCTTTAATTTGTTTATCTGGCTATTTGTAAGTCCTATATTTTTTAAGTCTTCTTCATTTCTTATTTTTGTGTATTTTCTGTATTCTATAATTTTTCCGGCACTTACCGGTCCTATTCCCGGTATTTCAATTAATTCTTCATATGTAATATTATTTATATTTTTTTTCTCTTTTTTCTTTAAAATGATTTTGCTTTTTGAAAGATATACGTATTTCCTTATTTTTTCATATGTTTTTTCACCTATTCCTTTTATTTTCATTAAATCTTTTACTGATGAAAAACCATATTTTTCTCTGTATTGAATTATTTTTTTTGCTGTTTTAGGACCTATTCCTGGAATTTTTGTTAATTGTGTTTCACTCGCTGTATATAAATCTATTTTTATTTCACCGTTTAATTCTTCTGTTCTTTTATTCCCAGTTTGAATATAAAATATTCCCCCAAATATTGTTAAAAAGAATATAAGACTTATGATAAAAATTGTTTTGCTATTCCTGAACACCATTCTCACCTATTAATGTAAAACTCTTTAAAAATCTATCTTTTACACTTATACCTGTTAATTGTTTTATTTTTTCATCATCTATGCTTTCAAGATAATTTTTGGCAAGGGTTATATCAGGAAATAATCCTGCACAAATTGCAAAATAACTTTTCCCACTGTTTTTAAAATGCCCTTTGTAAACAAAAACAGGAATTCCAGCATTCCTTAATGTTAATGTCGTGAAAAATGCATCTTCTTCTTTTAAATATAATCTCATTTGAACTGTAAATACTTTTTGAATATTATCGTTATTTTTGTTTTTTATGCTAAAATCTTCCGAATATACTGAATATAGGTTTGTTGCTATATTGGTGATAAAATATTCTTTATTGAATTCAAGGTTAGATACACTTTTTCTGAAAGCTTCTTCATAATTCATTAATTTTAATCCACCAAATGTATTATCTTCGAAACTACTTTTTGCTTTTTTTACAAGATAAAAATAATCTATTTTCTGATTTTCATAGATTCCTTTTGGTTTTATATTTAAAAATTTTTCTATTTCTTCTATATTTAATTCGTAGTTCATATTATTTTCTATTTTTTTATTTCTTCCATTACTGGAAATTATATCTTTATCTTTTAATTCATAAATTTTTAATTCGAGATTTTTTATTTTGTATTTTAGATATATTGTATACGAAGTAAGCAATGCGACAAATGTTGGTAATAATATAACCATTATTGTTATAAATATAAGAGCATAATTTTTTTGTTTTTTTATCACAAAAATCCACCTCTAAAATGGTTCTTGATTTCTTTTAAAACTATATTAAGTTCATCATATGTGGTTTTATAATTTATTATTCTTCCTGAGGATGTAAATAAAACAAACTCATTGTTGAAATTTGCTTCGTCAAAATTAAGATATTCTATATTTTTGTATTGTATATCAAAATTCTCTATTAATTCCTTTTTTATTTCTTCAAATAATTCATATTCTAAAAATCCAAAATACCATGACATGTATAACTCTATTAAAAAGCTCAATCCAAAAATATCAAGAAAATTTCTATTAATACCTGTTTTTTTATTATAAAATAATTTAATTATATTTTCCCCCGGAAAAACTTTTGACTCATTTTCTATATAATATACCCATTGTTTCAGAGAATAATATATAAACTCCTCCAGATCTATATCGGAAAAGTTTAATTTTGAATAATTTAGAGCTATTTTAGATATTCTGGAATTTAAAACCCTTCCCAATAGATAAGGAATAACAAATCCTTTTTTTAGTTCCTGCGGAGATAAGCTTTCAAAAAAGGTTGTATCTATTATTATTGCATCAGGATATCCTTTCTGCACTAAAAAATCCTTTTTCCAGTTAAAATTTAAATAATATTTTCCTCTTAACGGTGGCATTATTGCTGATTGTAATGTTGAAGGAAAATATATATATTCATTTCTTCTTTCAAAGCTTTCCATGGTATATCCAAGTAAATCTATTACGCTATATCCTCCTACTATCACAACATTTTTTATATTTTTATCAGATAATTTCATTATTAAAGACAGATATTTATCAAAACTCTTCAAATTTTCATTACCTATTACAGAAATGCTGTTAGAAAGATTTAATTCATCTATGAGTTTTATTTTTTTATCATATATAATGATATTACTTTTCTTGACGTTTATATATTCTTTGTATTTCCCCTTTTTTATTATTATTGGAATACTTTTTCCTGTGCCAGGGTTATAATAAATACTTTTCAACATTTCCACCTCATGTTTTTAATCCGTCCATAAATCTGGTTATAACTTTTTCATTTATATTTATATTAAAACCACCTTCGTGTACAATTAATTTTGGTACATTTAAATACGAGAGCATATTTCCCATTTCTTTATAATCCTCTTCTTTTAAGTTAAATGTGGTATCTGGATCTTCATAATGTGTATTTGTTCCAAAAGAGATTATAAGAAAATCTGGATCAAAATCATCTATTTCCAGCAATGCTTTTTCAAGCACTCTTAAATATACTCTTCCATTTATTTCATCTTTTAATGGAAAATTTATATTATATCCTTTTCCTTCACCTTCACCAATTTCCCATTCATAACCCGAAGTATACGGATAATGGTTTGAAGGATTTCCATGTATACTTATTGTTAATACAGTATTGTCTTCATAGAAGATTTCCTGAGTTCCATTGCCATGATAGAAATCCAGATCAAGTATTGCCACGTATATATCTCCGTTTTTTTGAAGATATCTTGCTGCCAATGCTGCATTATTGAAGTATGAATATCTTCCACAATGGGCAATACCTGCATGATGCCCCATTGGCCTTGAAAGTGTATATACAAGTTCTTCGTCTTCTAAAAGATAAGATGCGCCTGTTAGTGCACATTTTGCACTAATCCAGGCCATCTCAAATGTATTTTTGCTTATTGGTGTAATTGAATCCATACACATGTCATATCCAACTACTGTTGAAAAATATTCCTGATTTTCATTTAAAGTATATTGTTTTTCTTTAAGCCAGCTTACATAATCCGAAGAATGCACAAAGTATAAATAGGATCTTGAAAAATCCCTTGTACTTTTAATGATGTTGCCATATTTTAATTGAATTACTTCTTTTATTACTTCAACTCTTCCTGGTTTATCTTTATTATCTACTATTTCAAATCCATTAAATTCATTTTTGGGAGAATAAAATACATGACGGGGATCATAGATTACTTTCATAAGTTTTCCTCCATTTCGGATATAAGGTTTATCCTTCTTTCGTGTCTCCCTCCTTCAAAATCTGTTGATAAGAATGTATCTACTGTCCATTCTGCCAGTTCAAAACCCATTGTTCTTCCACCAAGAACCAATACGTTTGCATTATTATGTTGTCTTGCTAGTTCTGCCATTTTTGGATAGTATGCAAGTGTAGCTCTAATCCCTTTTACTTTGTTAGCTGCTATAGACATTCCTAAACCTGTTCCACACATTAGTATACCATAATCAACTTCATTATTTACAACCTTATCACAAACTTTTTTTGCATATACAGGATAATCCACTCTTTCTTCTGTTTCCGGTCCCATATCAATTACTTCAATACCTTTTTTTGATAAATATTCTTTTAAATGTTCTTTCATTTTAAATGCTGCATGATCAGAACCTATAGCTATTTTCATCTAAAATCACCTCACTAATTTTTATTGTTCCTATTATTTCAAGATTTTCATTTACAATTAGAATAAAATCGCTACTAAAATCTTTATATTTTTCAACTACAAAAACATTATAAAAATTATTGATTTTTCTTATTGTTAAACTACTTATAGTTTTAAGGTAAAATGGTGTGGAATAAAGTTTTAATTTATTTTCAGCAATTTCTCCATGAACTTCTATAAATCCACTTTTTTCGTTCTTTAATATATTTATTCCTCTTGATTTTCCTGATAATTCTATATATCCTTTTTTTTCAAGGGATTTTAATTGAGAATATACCGTCGATACGCTTTTTAAATTTAAATATTCCGCTATTTCCCTCATCGACGGTGGATATCCCTTTACATTAATATAAAAATTGATATATTCATATATTCTCTTCTGTTTCTCCGTTAATCCTTTCATAATCACACGTCAAATATTACCCTGATTTTTTTGCTTTCTTCATCAATTATTTTTGGATATGCTACAGCTTTAATTTCAATGTCAGAATTTATTTTATATATTTTTGAATATGAAATTTTTATAATTTCATTATCAGTTTCTATTTTTGAGGGAAATTCCCCTTCCATTATCGCTCTTAAAAATTCATTCCCAAGGTCAAATAATATATCATCTATTTCTTTTTCGCTGATAGTATATTCATTTTCTCTATTTATTCCTTCGACAACTGGACTATAGATTTTATTTAATACTTCAACGAAATCTTCTAATATTTCTTTTATATCTTCACCAGAAATTTCATACATAATATCTGCTGGATGTTCTAATTCTTTATTCATCTTCTATCACCACTGCTGCATCTGCTACTATATCTTCTTTGTCAAGCCTTATTGCTCTTACACCTATGGCATATCTACTTAATGAGGAAATTGTTGACACCTCTTCTCTTATAGCCTTTCCAAGCTTGGTAAATACTATTACATGACTTTCATCTGTAACTGCAAGTGCTTTTACTATATCACCTATTCTACTTGTTTCTTTCACACATTTTAATCCTACACCACCACGATTTTGAAGCCTGAAATCTTTAAAATCTACTCGTTTGGCAAATCCATATTTTGTAATTAGAAGAAGACTTTTTTCATTATCAACCATTACTGCATTTACCACTTCATCATTTTCCCTTAATTTTATGGATCTTACACCTGCAGCACTTCTTCCCATAGGTCTTACATCACTAACCCTGAATCTTAAACTCATCCCTTTTGCACTTATTACAAGAACTTCATCCTTTTCTTCTACAATAAGCGCATCTACCACTGTATCATCTTCTTTTATTGTAATTGCTTTTAATCCATTTCTTCTTATATTAGAAAATTCTTCAAGCGCTGTTCTTTTTACCGTTCCTTTTTTTGTAAAGAGCATTATATATTTATTTTCTATATCTTTTTTGTTTTCAATTGGAATTATTGTTTTTATCTTTTCATCATTTTCAAGATATAGATATGTGCTTATATGCTTTCCTTTTGTATCTTTGCTGCTTTTTTCTATTTTATATGCATTTAACTCAAAAGCCTTTCCTTTTGAGGTGATAAATAACAATTTTGAGAGACTATTTGTCTGTAATACCTGAATAATAAAATCATTATCTGATTTTTTTATAGCCTTAGCACCTTTTCCGCCACGATTTTGAACTTTATATTCACTGCTTTTCATTGCTTTTATGTATCCCCATTGGGTTAAGACAATTACAAGATCTTCTTCTTCAATGTTGTCTGATTCTTCTATTTTGGCCCCAGAATTTGTTATTACCGTTCTTCTTTCATCACCAAATTTTAGTTTTATTTCCTCTGTTTCTTCTTTTATTATTTCCATTAATTTTTCTCTGTTGTTTAATATTTCAAGTGCGATTTTTATTTTTTCTGTTAATTCAGCATATTCTTTTTCCAATTTCTGTCCTTCTAACTTAGAAAGGCTTATTAATCGCATATCAACAATAGCATTTGCCTGTTCTTTTGTTACATTAATTATTTCCATTAAGCTATTTATTGCTTCTTCTCTTCCTTCGGACTGTCTGATTATTTCAATTACCGCTTCAATTCCTTCTGAAGCTTTCATTAAACCTTCTACAATGTGTGATCTTTTTCTTGCTTTATCAAGTTCAAATTGAGTTCTTCTTGTAATTACATCTACCCTGTGATTAATAAATGCCTGAAGTATTTCCTTTAAATTCATTACCCTTGGTTTTCTGTTATCTATAACAGTCATCTGAACAGGGAATGAAATCTGCATTTGTGTATGCTTTAATAACTGATTTACAACTCTCTGTGGATTTACATTTTTCTTTAACTCTATTACAACTCTTATTCCTTCTTTATCTGATTCATCTCTAATATTTCTTATTCCTACATCTTTTTTATTTTCCTTTTGCTTTGTAACATAATTTGCTATTTGAGTTATAAGATCAGCTTTTGAAACACCATATGGTATTTCTTTTATAACTATGCTCATTCCATTTTTGTTTTCTTCAAATTCGTACTTTGATCTTATATGGAATGTTCCTCTTCCTGTTTCATATATATCTTTTAATTTATCTCCATCAACAATAATACCACCAGTAGGAAGATCAGGTCCTTTAATAAATTTCATAAGTTCTTCAACTGATGCATCTGGATTATCTATAAGATATTTAATTCCTTCTGCAAGCTCTGTAAGGTTATGTGAAGGGATATTAGTTGCCATTCCAACAGCAATACCGTTTACACCATTCATTAGCAAGTTTGGTAATCTTGTTGGCAATACCCATGGTTCCTTTAATGAACCATCAAAGTTGTCCATCATTTCAACGGTATTTTTATCTATATCCATTAACATATATTCTGCAAGTTCATGCATTTTAGCTTCGGTATACCTCATTGCTGCAGCAGGGTCTTTATCTATTGACCCAAAGTTTCCCTGCCCTATTACAAGCGGATATCTAAGGCTAAATGGCTGCGCCATTCTTACAAGAGCATCATATATTGCAGCATCACCATGTGGATGATATTTACCCATAACTTCTCCAACAATACGGGCACATTTTTTATATGCTGCATTATGTTTTAAATTCAATTCATCCATAGAATATAATATTCTTCTTTGAACAGGTTTAAGGCCATCCCTGACATCCGGGATAGCCCTGCTTGTAATAACACTGAGAGAGTATAACAAATATGACTCTTTTAACTCTTCTTCAAAGGATTTATTTAAAATTTCGCTCATTTATTGCTTACCTCCTGGTTTTTACGATATTTTTGCTCCCGGTTCTATATCTTCATCTGTTGTTAAGAGGGTTAATTTATCCCCTATTTTTGCTGCCAATAACATTCCATTTGATTCAATTCCCATTAATTTTGCTGGTTTTAAATTAGCAACAACTATTATTTTCTTTCCTACAAGATTTTCAGGTTCATAATAATTCGCAATACCTGCTACAATCTGCCTTTTACCTAATTCTCCAAGATCAAGCTGTAATTTTACAAGCTTTCTTGATTTTTTTACTTTTTCTGCTTCTAAAATTTTAGCTACCCTTAAATCAACCTGCGCAAAATGATTTATATCAATTAAAACATTTTCTGTTTTTTCTTCTTCTTTCTTTACTTCTTTTACTTCTGTTTTCTTTTCTTCCATTTTCTTCTCCTCCTTCATTTTTATAACTTTTTCCCATTTTTTTACATCTATTCTTTTGAATACTGGTTCTCCAATATTTACCTTTACACCGCTTTTTAATAATCCAATTTTTATATTTTCATCTTTTATGTATTCTTCTACATTTTCAATACCTAATTTACCAAGTATTTTCAATGCTGTATCTGGCATTACAGGTGAAATTAATAATGCAATTATTCTAATTGAATCCATGAGGTTATACATTACAGTACCAAGCCTTGATTTTTTGCTTTCGTCTTTTCCAAGTAACCATGGTTCTGTAAGATCTATGTATTTATTTGTAAATCTTACCAATTCCCATAAACTTTCAAGCGCATTGGTGAATAAGTATTTATCCATGTAATTTTCGTATTTTTCCACTGTTGAGTTAATGAGATCTTTAAGTTGATTGTCAACTTCCTCCGTTTCACCGATTTCCGGTATAACTCCATCAAAGTATTTATTAACCATGGATAATGTTCTATGAACAAGATTACTTAAATCATTTACAAGATCAGAATTGTATCTTGTAATTAAATTATCTTCTGAAAAATCTCCATCTTTTCCAAATACAATGTCTCTTAATAAATAGTATCTTATTACATCATTTCCATATGCTTCAACAAGAATTCTTGGATCAATTGCATTTCCAAGAGATTTTGATATTTTCTGTCCATTTACAGTAAGCCAGCCATGAGCAAATATTTTTTTAGGTAGAGGCAATCCTACTGACATTAACATTGCCGGCCAGATTAATGAATGGAATCTATTGATTTCTTTTCCAATTAAATGTAAATCAGCAGGCCAATATTTTTCAAATTTTTCCATATTTTCCGGATAGCCCAATGCACTTACATAATTAATTAATGCATCTACCCATACATAAATTACATGTTTTGGATCATCTGGCATTGGAACGCCCCAATTAAATGTGGTTCTTGTGATACTTAAATCTTTAAGACCGCTTTCAAGTATTTTAAGCATTTCATTTTTTCTAAATTCAGGTTCAAGAAAATCTGGATTCTCTTCAAAATGCTTTTTTAACGGTTCATTGTATTTTGATAATTTAAAGAAATAATTTTCTTCTTCAACCCAATTTACTTCTCTTCCACATGAAGGACATACTTTTTTGCCGTCTTTTTCTTCAATTTCATCTTCTGTCCAGTATGTTTCACATGGAACACAATACCAACCTTCGTATTTTCCTTTGTATATGTCACCATTTTCAAGCATTTTTTTCACAAAAAATTGAACTGTTTTCATATGTTGCTCGTCTGTTGTTCTTACAAAGTAATCATTGGTGATTTTTAAATCTTTCCATAATGTTTTAAATTTTCCCGATAATTCATCACATAATTCCTGTGGTGAAATCCCTTTAGCTCTTGCTGCCTGAAGGATTTTTTGACCGTGTTCATCTGTTCCTGTTAAATAAAATACATCGAATCCTCTCATTCTTTTATATCTTGAAATTATATCTCCTACTATTGTGGTATAACTTGATCCTATATGCGGTTCTGCATTTACATAATATATAGGCGTTGTTACATAGAATTTTTTCAATTTAATCCCTCCTAAAAAAGTTTTTTGTCAGTTATACGTATTATATCACTTTATAATTAAGAAGATTTTAAATTTTTCAGCAAATTATTTTTCGAATTTTCGTAATATAAACGTTATCTTTTTATTCAAGATTATATGTTAAAATTAAGGAAAATCAAAAATAATCGATTTAAGGAGGTTATACATGATGCGAATGTCAAAATATTACGCACCAACATTAAAAGAAGTTCCAAATGACGTTGAAATAAAAAGTCATGAATTGTTAATTAGAGGAGGTTTTATAAGAAAAACAGCTTCTGGGGTATATACATACTTACCTTTAGGAACAAAGGTATTGAAAAAGATAGAAAATATTGTAAGGGAAGAAATGGAAAAAATCGGCTCTCAGGAAATATTAATGCCTATAATACAACCTGCTGAAATATGGCAGCAAAGCGGAAGATGGGATGACTATGGACCAGAAATGATGAAGTTAAAAGATAGACATAATAGGGATTTTACATTAGGTCCTACACATGAAGAGATGATAACTACAATAGTAAAAAATGAATTGAGATCATATAAACAATTGCCAATTTCATTATTCCAGATTGCTAACAAATACAGAGATGAAATAAGACCACGTTTTGGAGTTTTAAGAGCAAGGGAATTTATAATGAAAGATGCATATTCTTTCCATAATTCAGAAGAATCACTCGATGAAACATACGAAGATTTTTACAGGGCCTATGAAAATATTTTAAAAAGACTTGGTGTGGATTATAGAGTAGTTGAAGCAGATACAGGTGCAATTGGTGGAAATAAATCCCACGAATTCCAGGTATTGGCAGAATACGGAGAAAGCACTATATATTATTGTGATTGCGGATATTACGCAACAGATGAAAAAGCAGAATCAAAACTTACATTTGAAGTAGAAAATGAAGAAGAAAAAGAAATTAAAAAGGTTTCAACACCTGATGTAAAAACAATTGATGATGTTGCAAACTTCCTTAACTCTTCAAAAGAGAAGATTATAAAATCCCTTTTATTTAAAGGAAGAGATGGTTGGGTACTCGCTTTGATTCGCGGCGATTATGATCTTAACATTGCAAAATTAAGAGGATTATTAAAGGATCAAACACTTGAAATGGGAGCACCTGAAGAAATAAAAGCGGAATTTGGTGTGGAAACTGGATTTATTGGTCCTGTTGGAATTAAAAAAGATAATTTGAAAATTGTTGGCGATTTAAGCATTAAAGGTATAAAAAATGGTATCACAGGTGGCATGGAAAAGGATACACATTATGTTAATGTGAATCTCAATAGAGATTTTAATGTGGACATTTTTGCTGATATTAGAATGGTTAAAAAAGGAGAACCTTGTCCAAAGTGCGGAAAACCTTTAAAAGAAGCAAAGGGAATTGAAGTTGGACAGGTATTTAAATTGGGAACAAAATATTCTGAAAAACTTAACGCCTATTATACAGATGAAGACGGTAGATCAAAACCATTTATTATGGGTTGTTACGGTTGGGGTGTTTCAAGAACTTTAGGTGCTATTGTTGAACAATTACACGACGATTATGGCATGTTATGGCCAAGAAGTATTGCTCCATTTGAAATTGTTATTATACCTGTTTCAATGAAAAAACCAGAGCTTGTAGAGAAAGCGGAAGAAATTTATAATCTTTTAAAGGATAAATACGATGTATTATACGACGATAGAGATGCATCACCAGGATTTAAATTTAAAGATGCAGACTTAATAGGTATTCCAATGAAGGTTGTATTGGGTAAAAAGATGAAAGACGGTAAGGTTGAAGTGAAGTTAAGATATGAAAAGAATGCTGAAGAGGTTGAAATTACAGAATCTTTCGATAAATTATTAGAAATCATTGATAAAAAATTAAAGGAATACGACCCAAAAATTTACCTTAACAGTATTGACAAAGAATAATCTTCATGTTATAATAATGATTGTGCGTCGGAGAGGTGGCCGAGCGGCCGAAGGCGCTTGCCTGCTAAGCAAGTGTGGGGGTAACTCCACCGTGGGTTCGAATCCCACCCTCTCCGCCATTTTTTTTACCAATTTTTATAGTTTTTACAAATGTGCCCGTAGCTCAATTGGATAGAGCATTGGACTGCGGATCCAAAGGTTGCTGGTTCAAATCCAGTCGGGCACGCCAAAACTCCCTCATTTTTGAGGGAGTTTTTATCTTTTATGATGAAAAAAAGTTTTCTCGAATACTTCGAACGTTTCTCTACAAAAGTCTTTTCGAAAAATAGAAATAATAACATTTGCTCAGGAAAGTGAAATTTTTTATAATTGAGAAAAATAATGTGAATGAAAACTAAGAATTTCCCGCAGCGGGGATTACAGGATAGTTGGAAAAAATAAAAGCGAGTGAAGGCTCGCAGAGTGTCCAAGGTAAAATTACAAACGATTGAAAAAATAAAAGTGAATGAATACTCGCAGAGCACCCGAAAAAAACTGCTAATGAAGAGATGTAAAAGAAAATAGAAATAATAATATGAGCGAAAACTTGAAAATTCCCGAAAAAATTCGAAGTGGAGCCGGACAAAATCACACGGATGTGATTTTGAGTGAAGACGAACAAGGACGTGAGTCTGCAACGGCCGGCGGGAACGAGAATTTTTGAGGATTAGAATTTTCTACCTGTTTGAGCGATTATTATTATTTCTATTTTTCATAAAACTTTCTAAGATCAGCTCTCAAGTCGTATGAATGAACTTTCTATAAAAAAAGACTCACCTAAGTGTGAGTCTTTTAAAATTTATCAACAATTTTACTTAAGAAAATATCCAGCAATTCGGGATCAAATTTTTTACCTTTCATATCCTTCATATACTTTATAACCTTTTCTTTTGGCCAGCCAGGTCTATATACCCTATCAGATACAAGCGCATCATAAACATCTGCTATAGCTGTAATTCTTGCTTCTATTGGTATTTCTTTTCCTTTTAATCCTTCAGGATAACCACTTCCGTCCCAATTTTCATGATGATATTTTGCAATTGATGCAGCTATTTTAAATATATCTTTATTTGAAGATGCAAGTATTCTATAACCTATAACTGTGTGTTCTTTCATTATTTCAAATTCAGAGTCTGTAAGCTTCCCTGGTTTATTTAGTATATAATCAGGTATTCCAATCTTTCCAATATCGTGTAACATAGAAGCTATTTTAAATTCAAATGCCTTATGTTCTTCTATTCCTGCAGCCTGTGCAATATCATATACAATATTTGAAACTCTTAAAACATGTTCACCTGTTTCTTCAGAACGTGATTCAAGTAATTCACCAAGGGTAAATATTATTTCATATAGCGTTTCATTTAATTCATTCGAAATTCTCATTTTTTCAACAGTAGTAATTATATGCAACAAGAAAAGGTTTAGCAGGTTTTTTAAATTTTCAGGAATTGGTTTTTCCGAACTTACACAAAATACTTTTTGCCTTTCTGTATCAGAATTAAATATAACAAAGAACTCCTTCTCATTTTCCCAGTGTATAAAATTCTTTTTATTACTATGAAACTCCGGATAATCTTCACATATTTTTGTATTTAATATAATATCATAGTTTTCTGCCATATTTCTTACCACTTTACATGAACTCTCTAAAAATATATCTTCATTGGTTTCACTGGTTGATTCTGTAGCAAATCCAAATATTGTTTTCAAAGATTCGGCTTCTTTTTCCAGATTTACTATATCTCTATATGACCTTAATCCGGAAAGGATTACTGTAATTAGTCGTTCTGATGTTAATTCTGTTTTTTCTCTATAATCGTTTATATCATAATTTAAAACAACTTCTTTGTTAGGGGCATATCCCGGCTGTCCTGTCCTGATTACAAGACGTGTTTTATGATTTTTTAAATTTTCACGAATATATTTTACAAGATCAAGACCTGCATGTTTATCTTCCATTACTACATCAATTATTGCAAGTGCAATATCTTTATCTTTCCTTAAAATTTCAAGCGCTTCTTCTTTAGAATATGCACTGATTAACTTTATAGGTCTTCCTTCAAAGGTTAGTCCTTTTAATACTATTCTTGTTACTCTATGAACATCTTTTTCATCATCAACAATAAGTATTTTCCATGGTTTTGATTCTATGACATTTTCAGCAGTTTCAGCATCATTATCTACGAATTTTATAAACTCTTCATTGAAGTCCATTGTATCACCCCCTATTTCGACTCAGAGACAACCTTTGGAAGAATAACTGTAAATTTCACACCTTTTCCCGGAGCGCTTTCTACATATATTTGGCCCTGCAACACAGTGTTTACAAGGTTATATACGACATTCATACCTATACCACTGCTTTCACCGGAATTGTCAGTGGTAAAGAATGGTTCAAATATGGCACTTTTAGTTTTTTCATCCATACCCCTACCATTATCTGAATATATAATTTTCACACTATCTTTTTCATTAAATACCTCTATATTTATTCTACCATTTTCTTTATAATTTTTAAAACCATGCTTTAAAGAATTATCAATAAAATTGGTTATTATTTGAGCAATAGCTCCAGGATATGTAACCATTTCTATATCATCAGGACATTTTAAACTTATTTTATGTGATGTTTTTCTGATAACAGGGTTTAATGATTTTAATATTGCTTCTAATTCCTCTTTTAGATTTACTTTTAATTTTATGTTGGAAACTTCCTGCGCTGATACTTTTTTAAGACTTTTTATTAAATCAGACATTCTCATTAAATTGGCAAGTATAATATCCAATAATTCGTTTCCTGAATTTAAATAATCTTCAAACAGTTTTTTAGATACCTGCCCGGATATATATCCTTCTTCAAGTTTTTTGAAATCTTTCATTAATTGTGTAACCGATGTATATGCAATTCCAAGAGGTGTATTTAAATCATGAGAAATATTCGCCACAAGTCTACCCAATGACGCCATTTTTTCTGAGTTTATAAGCAATTCCTGCGTTCTATTTAGATTTTCTATGGTATTTTCCAGTTCTTCAAGCGTATCTTCAAGCTCTCTATTGGATTTTTCAAGCTTTCTTTTTGTTTCATTTATAACAACCATCTGATTATATAAAAAGGCTAATAATACATAAATTAAAAACCCCAACAATTTTACATAAAAACTTCTATTGACCATTTTTACATACATTTCACCTATATATATTCCATTGTTGTCCAGTGATTTAGATAATGAAACTTCATGAATAAAATTCATTTTTTCAAAAAAAAGATCTATTTTATTTAATTTTTTGGGATTTTCCATTTTAAAGAATAAATTTCCTGACTCATCATAAACAGCTATTTCTCTATATTCAACATTCTTAAAAATTATATTAGATATATCTTCCATAGCCTTATCATTATATTCCCACAGATAATTTTTAAATAACAGGCTTATGTAATTATAAAAATCATTTATATAACTTTCTGTTCTCTGGGTATAATAAAGCATAAATATAATATATAGTAAAAATATCAGAAGATTTATAAATATTGTTTTTAACTTCATTAAATCACCTCTATTGCCATAAATCTTCATATGTAATGTTATATTTTTTCAATATTTCCCTGTATTCTTCTGTTTTCTTAAATCTTTTTAATTCTTCATTAAACATTTTTATTATTTCTTCAGAGAATTCATTCTTTCTGGAAAGCCCTATATAATACATATTTTTTTTACTAATTGGATAAAAATAAACCTGACCTTTATAATTAAATTTTTTCAAATAATATAAAGCCACATTTTTATCTATTACATATATATCAAATCGATCATTAATAAACCCCTTTATTCCAATTATATCATCTGATACAGCATAATATTGTAGATTAAAATCTTTTAATCTGTCATTATAATTAAATCCCTTTACATATCCACATTTATAATTGCTTATATCATCTTCAAAGTTTATATTTTTATTTTTATATATAAATACATCTGCACCTGTACTTAATGGTTCTTCTGAAAATAACATATACTTTCTTCTCTCATCTGTAACAGAAAGAGAAAAAGTTCCATCTATAATACCTTTTTTTATATAATCCAATACGCGCAACCAGTTTAAATAAATAATATCCACCTTAAATCCCATGTTTTCAAAAACTCTTTTTAAAACCTCGGTGTCTATTCCTTTCCATTCACCATTTTCATACCATTCATATGGCGGCCAATCAACATTGGCTAATTTAAGATAATTCCCGGGTTTTGCAAATTCCTTTAAACCATATTTTTCCAGTATTTTTTCAACAGTTCCATTAATTACTATTTCTTTTATTTCCTTATCTACAATATTTTTTATATCTTCGGAAACTTTCCTGGAAAATCCTATATAATGATAATATTTAGGCATCGGCATATTAACAATTTTCGAGATTTTTTTTAAAGATTTATTGTAATAATATCCAAGCGTAAGAGAGTTATAAAATACACCCTCTATTTTATTTTTCAAATACGGATTAATTGCTTCTTCTATATTTTCAAATTCAATAGCTTTATTTTTGTTTTTGGTTACCTCAAAAAACAGCTGTTCTGTCTTAGTTCCTTTAATTACACCAAGTTTTAATTCGTTTAGCGATTTATTAAAATCCTTATTTGTAAGAATCATATAGGTTACAGAATATAATGGAAAATCTGAAAAATTCATTATATTTTTCCTATAATCATTTTTTGCTATTCCAATAAAAATATCAATAAATCCTTTTGATAATTCTTCTGTGATATATGTCATGTTTTTAAATTTTCCATCCCATTGAATCTCTATATTATATTTTTCAAGTCTTTTATTAAGCTCTTCATATATTTCATAGCATATACCTTTTACTTCATTATCTTCAATATAATATTTTGGCGGGGCAATTTGAAAGGTGGTCTTTAAAATTATTTTATCTGAAAAAGCCATTATTACAGCTAAAAAAAATACAATTAATACATACACCTTTTTTTTCATATTGCCACCCCCAATATTTATATTGATAACATTATTTAAATTATATCACTTTTTTAATTTTTCAACAAATCTATTAATTTCAAATGAATCTCTGTAAATTTTTATAATTCCAAATTCAGACAAAATCTCTTTTGTTTTTTCTATATTAAATTCAGTTGTTTCAAATAAATAATGCTTTTCAAACAATAAATCTGGAAACTCATTTGATAATCGCAGAAAGAAATCCTGACCATCTTTACCTGCAACCAATGCATTTTCAGGTTCATACTTTAATGAATTTGAGTTTATATAAAATTTTTCCTCTACATACGGGGGATTGGAAACTATAAAATCTACTTTTTTTAAAACTTCTTCTGGAATGTTATAAAAAATATCACTTTCAAAAAATTCTATTTTCACATTAATTTTATCAGCATTTTTTTTAGCAACTTTTAAAGCCTTTTCAGAAATATCAGATGCATAAATATTAATTTCCGGAAAGCTTTTTTTTAATGCTATTGCAATTGCTCCACTACCGGTTCCAAGATCAAGTATATTTTTATATTTATTTTTTTCTATTATTTTCATTGCAATTTTAACAAGATCTTCTGTTTCTATCCTCGGAATTAATACATTTTCATCAACATATAATTCAAAATCCATAAATTCTGCAGATTTGGTGATATATTCCACAGGATAATCTTCAATAATTATCTTATTCAGGAGTAATAGCAATTTATCATCTATTTCAAAATCACGATCGAGGATAATCTTTGAAAATTCTATTTTTTTTATTTTTGAAATTAATTTTGCAACAAAAGAAAGGGGATTAAATATCCCCTTTTTTAACATTATTTCCCTATTATTTTTTATATATTCATTTAATCTCATATTCCAAGTATTGTTCTTACTTCATCTGAAGCTTTTGAAGGATCCCATGGAGGATCAAAGGTTAATTCTACTTTTACGCTTTTTACACCTTCAATTGATCCAACTTTATTTTTCGCATCTTCTGTAATCATCCCTGCGAGAGGACACATTGGTGTTGTTAATGTCATTAATACATGAACGTTATTTTCCTCATCAACATTTACGTCATATATAAGCCCTAATGAGACTACATCAAAACCTATTTCCATATCATATACATTTTTTAAAGCATTCATTACATCTTCTTTAGTTATTTTTGCCATTGCTTTCATCTCCTTTGAAATATTTTGAATTAATTATTACCGTTGAATTTGATTTAAATTTTTCAAATTCTTCAGCGACCAATTTATCAAATAATTTCTTTGCTTTTTCATCTTTTAATTTGTTTATTATTCTTTCCTTTGCCTCATCAATAGTTAAAGATCTTTTAGGATATTTCTTTTCAATCTTTATAAGAGAATAAATAGAGCCACTGTATTTCATTGGTTTTAATATTGCGCCTGGAAAGGAAGATTTTATTTGATTAACCAGATCATTTGTATTATCTTCAAGAGAAATAGTCAAAGACGTTGCTTCTGAACTTTCCAATTTTGTTTTATATACATCATCATATGTATAATACCCATCTATTATTTTCTGATATACAAGAGAAGCCTCTTCGCTTGTTTTAAAAAGAATCAAATCCAATGTTGCTCGTTGAGGACTATAATATGAATCTTTATTAGCTTCATACTCCGCTTTTATTTCCTCATCTGATACTTCTACATTTTCAAGAAGATATTGATAAATCGCTGATATTGCTTTTTTATATAACTTTTCATGATATATACTATAAATATATTGCTCTTTATTTTCGAAACCCTTTGATAATAAATAAAGCTTTATTTTATCTTCTGACAATCCTGAACTTTTAAATACATTATTTATATCATTTGAAATGCTATTAAAAAGTTCTTCTTTTTCAAGATTTATCCCTTTTTCTTTTTCTGTAAATTGAATAAATAATATTTCACCACTTAATTTATCCAATTTCATTTTTTCATATTTTTGAATTGTTTGGTTTCCTTCTTTGCTTCCAACGAGCACTTTGTAAAATTCACCATTTAAATTGTTTATTCCTCTTAATAATTCAAGCGTCTTTGCCTGTGATTGGAAATAATCGTAATTTACAGCTTCACCATTGATTTTCACAATGGTTTTATCCTCTAATTCCTGATAACTAACTACACCAAAAACAGATACAATAGCAAATACAATCATCATCAAAATCAACAAACCTTTTTTCATTCCTTATCCTCCCCGTTTTCAAATTTCTTATATTTTTCAAAATATTCCTTTGCAGCCTTTGATAACAGTGAATCTATATTTCTTTCTTTTTTTACAAAATAATAGATTAAATGCGTTAATAATTCTATTTCATTATTTTCGTTACCTTCATTTTCAAGACTTTCCAAATCTCTCTTTAATAATTCAAATATATTTTTTTCTTTATATGGGTCATAATCCACTGCAAATGAATTTTCTATTAATCTTCTTAAATTCATTAATGGTGGAAGTCCTTTATTTATCTCACCTATTTTTGAATATTGCTTTTTCCCTTTTTCTTTAGCCTTTATTTTTTCCCATTGTTCATATGAATATTCCCCTTCATTTTTAAAAACATGTGGATGACGACGTATCATTTTTGAATTAATTCTTTCAAGCACATCAACAATTGTAAATTCATTATTTTCTCTTGCAATTTGTGAATGAAATACAACCTGCAACATTACATCTCCTAATTCTTCAATTAATTCATCCATATTATTTTCGTCTATTGCATGCACCACTTCATATGCTTCTTCAATCATATATGGTTTTAAGCTTTCGTGAGTCTGTTTTCTATCCCACGGACAACCATGTTCAGAACGTAACTCTTCCATTATTTCAAGCAATTGTTCAAACTTTTCTCTGGCTTTATCCCTCATATTATCCCCTTTCATTAAAGTACTCCTATTCTCATTAAACGCATGGTGGAAAATTCTTTTTTATTAATTGAAACGTTTTTTTCAATAATCATTCTTTTTATTGGATTAAAGGTTATTCTATGAAATTCTTTTATTCCATTTTCTTCTATTAGTTTTATATGTTCTTTTGTTGGATATCCTTTATGTTTTTTCATGTTATACTCCGGATATTGTTTATCAAGTTCTACCATTAATCTATCCCTATAAACCTTGGCAAGTATTGAAGCAGCTCCTATTGTTTTAGACTTTGCATCTCCTTTAACAATACATTCATAATTTTCAATACTTAATTTGAAATTCTTGCCATCTATTATAACATAAGCATTTGAAAGATTATATTTTTTTAAATTCCTTTCAATTGCCAGTGTCGTTGCTGAAAATATGTTATAAATATCTATTTCTTCAGGTGTAGCAATTTCTATTGAATAATTAAAGTTTTTTATTAATATTTCATAAATCTCTTCTCTTTTCTTTTCTGATAATTTTTTTGAATCATTTGAAATCTCTTCAAGTATTTTAAGTTGATTCTCATTTTCCACTTCAATTGCAGCAGCAACAACAGGTCCTGCCAGCGGTCCTCGCCCAGCTTCATCAACCCCTATTATTTTACCATATTTTTTTAAATACTCAATATCCATTGCTCTCACTCTTTCATTCTTATATTATTATGTTTTAAGATTTAATAAATGCTACACTTAATTATTACAAATTTATATGAAAAAAAGCTTAACATTTATGGTAAAATTAGTTATGAAAAAAATATCAAAATTTTTAATACCGGGAGGGAAAAAAATGAATTTCTCACAAAGGGTTTTAAACATGCAGGCATCACCTATTAGAAAGCTTGTTCCATATGCAGAAGAAGCAAAAAAAGCTGGAAAAACTGTTTTGCATTTAAATATAGGACAACCAGATCTTGAAACTCCAAAAGCATTTTTTGATTACATTGAAAATTATAAACCTGAAGTTATTGCCTATACTCATTCAGCAGGATTAATGGAATTAAGGGAAGCATTTTCAAAATATTATAATAAGCATGACATTCCATTTACACCAGAAGAAATTATCGTTACTAATGGCGGAAGTGAAGCTATTGTATTTGCATTGGCTGCTATTGCTGATCCAGGAGATGAAGTAATTGTAATTGAACCATTTTATGCAAATTACAGAGGATTTGCCGAAATGATTAACGTAAAACTCGTTCCTGTAAGAGCTTTACCTGAAACAGGATATGCAGTTCCTTCCACAGAAGAATTTGAAAAAGCTTTATCTTCAAAAACAAGAGGCATTATTTTCTCAAATCCTTCAAACCCAACAGGAGCTGTATACTCAGAAGAAGAATTAAAAAGAATTGTAGATTTTGCTAAAAAACACGATTTGTTTATTATTTCTGATGAAGTTTATAGGGAATTTACATTTGACGGAACAAAACATATTTCTACAATGGCCTTTGAAGAATACGATAGAACAATTGTTGTAGACAGTATTTCAAAAAGATATAGCGCATGTGGTGCAAGAGTAGGTGTTTTCGCTACCAAAAACAAAGAATTATACAACCAGGTAATGAAAATGGCTCAATCAAGGCTCTGTCCTCCAATGACAGCTCAATTAGGAACTATAGGACTTCTTGAAATGGATGATTCATACATAAAAGAAGTTTACGAAGAATATGATAAAAGGAGATTAGCTGTTTATGAAGAGTTGTCAAAAATAGAAGGTGCTGTATTTAAAAAACCAAAAGGTGCATTTTATGTTTCTGTAAAGTTACCTATTGACGATAGCGAAGAATTTGTAAAATGGATGCTTACAGATTTTGCTATTGACAATACTACTGTAATGGTTGCACCACTTACAGGTTTTTATGCTACAGAAGGTTCTGGAAAACAGGAAATAAGAATTGCTTATGTTCTTGAAAGTGAAAAATTGAAAAAGGCAACATATATACTCGCTGAAGCTGTTAAGGCTTACAATAATAGGTAGGTGAAAATATATTGAAAAAAGAAATTATTTATGCAATTGAGTATCTGGAAAAAAAAGGGTTAATTAAAGGAACATGGGGAAATGTTAGTATTAGAGACGGAAACAGGATATATATTACTCCATCAGGTGTTCCATATGATGTTTTAAATGTGGATGATATATCTGTTCTTGATTTTGAAACAGAAAAACATATAGACGGTTTAAAACCATCAAGCGAAAAAGCTTTACATCTTGAAATCTATAAGAATTTTCCTGAAATAACAGCAGTAGTTCATACACACAGTCTTTATGCTTCAATTTTTTCAGCTTTGAGAAAACCTGTTCCATGTTATATTGAAGACCAGGCACAAATTATTGGCGGGGAAATACCAGTGGCTGAATATAAGCTTCCCGGAACAAAGGATCTTGCTATAGAAGCAGTTAAAAAGTTTAAGTTAGGAGTTTATGGAATTTTATTAGCAAATCACGGAATTGTGGCAATAGGAAGAACTTTAAAAGAAGCTTTAATAGCAGCTGAAATAACAGAAAAAAGCGCTAATATAGCTTTTAATGTTGAATTAATGGGCGGAGGACATAAATTATCAGAAGAAGATATTAAATGGATGAGAAATTTATACATTGCTTCTTATAGTAAGAACTTGTAAGGATAATTTTTATTATTTATCTTAGATATCCCAAAAAGCTTTTGCTTTTTGGGTAATTTTTTGGGATTAACTTAATTAAAAAAATAACAATCTAACAAAAGGAGGTTAAATATGAAATCATTAAAAGCTCAAATGATAGGTATTATTATCTTAATCTCTATTCTTCCAATGGCTATATTTACCGGAATTAGCACATATAACAACTATAACAAGAGCTTTGAAAATTATAAAAAACATCTTCGTTCAGTTACCGATACCAATGCAAAGTTATTAGAAACATATTTTGACCCAATTATAAACCTTTTAAATACATTATCCAATGACATTAATGTAAAGTCGGCATACAGCAATCAACATGATGAAAGAACCAATATACTTAAAATATTTAAAAATATTGTTGATAATTACCACTATGCAGCAGTATATATGGGATTAAAGGACAAAACTATGTTATCCATCCCAAGTGATGATTTGCCTGCTGATTATGATCCAACATCAAGGCCATGGTATAAGGCTTCAATGAAAACGCCGGGAAAAATCATAATTTCTGAACCATATGTTGATGCAGGAAATAATGACGTATTAATTACTGTATCAAAAACAGTTACAGATCCACAAACAAATGAGATTATTGGAGTAATTGCAATTGATTTATCAATAAAAGAACTGGTTGATACATTCTTTGGTGACGATAAAGTATTTAAGGAAGAATATTCTTACCTTGTAAACAGCGAAGGTATTACTTTAATGCACACAGATCCTGAAAAATGGGGAGTTAATGTTAAAGATTCGGAATTTTTCAGAAAATCCACAAACAATAGCGGTTTAATTGAGTATACTCAAAACGGAAAAAGAATATATACATTTTATTCGAAGGTTAAAGGTATAAACTGGATAATCTACACAGCAATACCTAAAAAAGCAATTACAGACGCAGTATGGAAGGAAACTTCAGTATTAATTGTTGTATTCCTTGTAATAATGATTGGTGCTTTTGTAATTGGTATTGTATTTGTTAATAAAGCAATTACAAAACCTATTTTAATTATGACAAAAGAAATGGAAGAGGTTGGAAAGGGTAATCTTAACGTTAAAGTTCATGTTGATGCAAATAATGAATTGGGTGTTCTTGCTAAAATTATGAACCAAACAATTGCTTCATTAAGAACACTTGTTGAAAAGGTTCAGGAATCTTCAAAAACATTAATTGAAACATCTTCAGAAGTTTCTAATTCTATTGATAAGAATTATGAATTAAACTTGAGAATATACGATGAAATTGAAGAAATTAACTCCAAGGTTCAGGACGCTTCTTCTTCACTTGAAGAAACAACTGCCGGTGTTGAAGAAATTGCTGCTGCAGCACAAAACGTTTCAAGATCAACTCAGGAAATAATGGAAAGATCAACTCAGGTTTCAGGACTTGCTAAAGAAGGTTCAAAGAACGTTGAAGAAGTTAAAACAAAAATGATTGACGTTAATGAAAAAGCAAAGGAAAACGCAAAAACAGTTAAGGTACTTGCAAGTGAAACTGCTAATATTCAGGAAATTGTTGAAACAATTAACTCAATTACAGAACAGACAAACCTCCTTGCATTAAATGCAGCTATTGAAGCAGCAAGAGCTGGAGAAGCAGGAAAAGGATTTGCTGTTGTTGCTGATGAAATTAGAAAACTTGCAGAAGAAAGTAAAAAAGCCACAGAAGAAATTGCAAATATACTTGGAAAAATACAAAACAGCGCTTCAGAAGTTGATAAAGAAACAGAAAATGTTGTTGAAAGTATAAATGAAGCAAACAAGATGGTATTTGAAATTGCAGAACAATTTGAAAGTATCACACAGGAAATTGAAGGTATTTCAATGATGATTGACAGCACTGCATCATCAGCAGAAGAGCAAACAGCATCAACAGAGGAAATTGCAGCTGCTGTAGATACTGCAAATAAAGCTGTTACAAGCGTTGCTGAAGATGTAATTAACTTCAAGAATGAAATAAAAGCACAGAACGAAGACTTTGCAAAGATTACAAAGGTTGCTAATAGACTTGAAGATTTAAGTGAAGAACTTAATACTCTTATTAAACAATTTAAAATCTAAAATCTAAAATTTAAAGCACTTCGGATTTCAATACCGAAGTGCTTTTTTTATTTAACTCAAAATCAAAAATATTTTTCGTTACGCAAATTTAAAGTTTTTCCATTGTATTTTTTTTAAAATTTAATGATATAATATTTACAAATATCTCTATATTAAAAAAAATTCAAAGGGGTGTGGAATATGAAAAAGGTAAATTTTCATCAAACGCTGGGGTTTAAGGTTATTTTATCTGTTTCAATTGTTATCATTGTCGGATTTTTGATAAACGGTATTGCAATGTATAAAAACCTTAAAAACTTGACAGATCAATATGTAAAAAACGGCGTATTAAAGCAAAGCGTGGAAAACATTGCTACAACAATGGAAACATATCGTACAGGAACAGAACAATTAAAAGAAGAGATGATGGATGCCTCTATTTTAAGGTTAAAAACCTTAAATGCTGTTGTGAAAGATATAATTAACAGCTATGTAGAAAAAGCAAAAAAAGGTGAAATGTCCTTTGAAGAAGCTCAAAATCTTGCAAAAGAAGCTGTTCGAAAAATAAGATATGACAATGGAACTGGATATTATTATATATACGATGAACACGGAGTAAATATTATGCATGCTGCTAAACCTTCTCTTGAAGGTAAAAATTTATATGATTTAAAAGATAAAACCGGAATATATATCCTTAGAGAATTAATAAACAGAGCCAAAGAGGCTTATAAAAATAATGATGATGGAATTTTGCTTTTCCACTGGTCAAAACCTGGAGAACCAGAAGATAAATTATTTCCAAAATTAGGTGTTGCTTTCTGGATTCCTGAATTTAAATGGATGGTTGGAACTGGAATTTATATTGATGATATAGATAAAAAATTAGATGAAAGAAAGAAAAAATTCCTTGATTCATTATATGAAAAATTATACTCAACATCATATATTGGAGATAATACATATCCTATAGTATATACAAAAGATGGAAAATATTTTATATATAAGGACAAATCTAAAATCGGAAAGGAAGCTACTGCTGTTGATCCAAAAAGTGGTAAAAAAATTGTTGATCTTGCCATTGAAAAGGAAAATGGTTTTTATGAATATTATTTTCCAAAATCTACAAATTCTGATAAATTATACAAAAAAATCGCTTATGTGAAAAAAATGAGCGGCGACTTATATGTTGTAATAACAGCCTATGAAGATGAGATTTATGAATCATTATATAACTCCACTATACAAAATATTCTTATTCTATTATTAATTCTTGTTATTATTGTATTTGTTATATTCTACATAATGAAAGTACTGGTTACAAAATCCATAAATAGACTTGTTGATAACATCAAAAAAATTGAAAACGGCATATTAAACGAAGAAATAAAAATTACATCAAAATCTGAAATTGGACATCTTGAACATTCACTTGAAAATATGAGAAAATCCTTAAGATTATTAATAAAATCAATAATCTCAGAAAATTCCAACTTGATTAAAGAAAAAAATAATCTTTTAAATGCCTCAAATAAACTAAAGGACGTTACACAAAAGGTCGAAGAAACCTTAAATATCGCTCTTACAGAATCTGATAACGCTGCATCATCAATTGAAGAAACAACATCTGGTGTTGAAGAAGTTGCTTCTGCGGCTCAAATGGTAAGTTCAGCAGCACAGGATTTAAGCGAAAAGAGTACAGATGTTGAAAATTCTGTAAAATCAGGAGAAAAGAGTATTGGAGAAATATTAGAAATAGCCACTGAAGCCAGAAATGCGGCAGTAGAAAATACAAAAAGCGTTAAAAATTTACAGGAAAAATCTGCAAATATCGGAGAAATAGTTGATACTATTATAAGTATCGCTGAACAAACAAATCTTCTTGCTTTAAACGCTGCAATAGAAGCAGCAAGAGCTGGAGAAGCAGGAAAAGGATTTGCCGTTGTTGCCGATGAAATTAGAAAACTTGCAGAAGAAACAAGAAACGCCACAGAGAATATTTCTGACTTATTAAAAGGCATAAAAGACGAAGCAGATGCTGTTAGCCAGAAATCATTAAATGTTTCAAAAATTATAGAAAGGGTTTCAGAAAAGAGTTCAGAGGTTTCAAAAGAATTTGAGGCAATTAAGAATTCTGTTGTAAATATTGTAAGTATGGTTGATAGCCTTGCTTCAAGTTCAGAAGAACAGAGCGCTTCTTCAGAAGAAATGGCAGCAGCTATGGATCAGGCGTCAAAAAATGTTCTTCATGTGAACGAGTATGTTAGAGAATCAAAAGACGAATTTGTTTATATAGAAAAAAGCAGCGAAGAACTGCTAAAAACATCTCAAATCTTAGAAGAATCTGTAAGGAAATTGGAAGATTTAATAAAAAAATTCAAGATATAAATGTACTGATATATATTTATATGTTAATACTTTTGCAAAACTCCCCTGTTTTTTTAAAAAAATAGGGGAGTTTTTTAAATTTATATTATTTCTTTTGATTTTTATTTTACCGGAAAATGTGATAAAATATTAATACATACACTCATATAAAGGCATCAATATTAATAATAAAAATCAATAAAAAATTTTTTAAAGGGGGAATCTTTATGAAGTCATTAAAAGCGCAGATGATTGCTATTATTATCCTAATTTCTGTTCTTCCAATGTTATTATTTACAGGTATCAGTACATATAATAATTACAACAAAAGTTTTGAAAATTACAAAAAACATCTTCGCTCGGTTACTGATACCAATGCAAAATTACTCGAAACATATTTTAAACCCATTATAAATCTTACCAACATGCTTTCAAACGATGCAAATGTAAGAGGTTCTTACAGCAATAAATATGACGAACGAAACTGGATGCTCAAAATGTTTGATAACATTGTTAATAATTATCATTATGCAGCGGTATATATTGGATTAAGGGATAAAACAATGCTTATGAAGCCAGACGCAGAATTGCCAGATGATTATGATCCAACATCAAGACCATGGTACAAAGCTGCAATGAAAACTCCCGGTAAAGTTGCTATTTCCGATCCATATGCAGATGCTTCAAGTGGAGATATATTAATTACCGTATCAAAAACAGTTACAGATCCACAAACAAACGAAATTATTGGTGTAATTGCAATTGATTTATCAATAAAAGAACTGGTTGATACATTCTTTGGCGATGATAAAGTATTTAAAGACGAATATTCATATCTTGTAAACAGCGAAGGTATTACTCTAATGCACACAGATCCTAAAAAATGGGGTGTAAGCGTTAAAGACATGGAATTTTTCAAGAAAGCAACGGATAAGAAAGGATTGGTTGAATATACTTATAATGGAAAAACTGTTTATGCATTTTATTCTAAAATTGCTGACACTGACTGGATGATTTACACAGCAATACCTAAAAAAGCAATTACAGACGCAGTATGGAAGGAAACTTCAGTATTAATTGTTGTATTCCTTGTAATAATGATTGGTGCTTTTGTAATTGGTATTGTATTTGTTAATAAAGCAATTACAAAACCTATTTTAATTATGACAAAAGAAATGGAAGAGGTTGGAAAGGGTAATCTTAACGTTAAAGTTCATGTTGATGCAAATAATGAATTGGGTGTTCTTGCTAAAATTATGAACCAAACAATTGCTTCATTAAGAACACTTGTTGAAAAGGTTCAGGAATCTTCAAAAACATTAATTGAAACATCTTCAGAAGTTTCTAATTCTATTGATAAGAATTATGAATTAAACTTGAGAATATACGATGAAATTGAAGAAATTAACTCCAAGGTTCAGGACGCTTCTTCTTCACTTGAAGAAACAACTGCCGGTGTTGAAGAAATTGCTGCTGCAGCACAAAACGTTTCAAGATCAACTCAGGAAATAATGGAAAGATCAACTCAGGTTTCAGGACTTGCTAAAGAAGGTTCAAAGAACGTCGAAGAAGTTAAAACAAAAATGATTGACGTTAATGAAAAGGCAAAGGAAAACGCAAAAACAGTTAAGGTACTTGCAAGTGAAACTGCTAATATTCAGGAAATTGTTGAAACAATTAATTCAATTACAGAACAGACAAACCTCCTTGCATTAAATGCAGCTATTGAAGCAGCAAGAGCTGGAGAAGCAGGAAAAGGATTTGCTGTTGTTGCTGATGAAATTAGAAAACTTGCAGAAGAAAGTAAAAAAGCCACAGAAGAAATTGCAAATATACTTGGAAAAATACAAAACAGCGCTTCAGAAGTTGATAAAGAAACAGAAAATGTTGTTGAAAGTATAAATGAAGCAAACAAGATGGTATTTGAAATTGCAGAACAATTTGAAAGTATCACACAGGAAATTGAAGGTATTTCAATGATGATTGACAGCACTGCATCATCAGCAGAAGAGCAAACAGCATCAACAGAGGAAATTGCAGCTGCTGTAGATACTGCAAATAAAGCTGTTACAAGCGTTGCTGAAGATGTAATTAACTTCAAGAATGAAATAAAAGCACAGAACGAAGACTTTGCAAAGATTACAAAGGTTGCTAATAGACTTGAAGATTTAAGTGAAGAACTTAATACTCTTATTAAACAATTTAAAATCTAAACGTTATAAAAATAAATCCCCTGTTTAACAGGGGATTTATTTTTATTATTTTGCGTATAAATGACAGCTTACTTCATGTTGATCATCAATCTTTATTACTGGTGGTTCTTCTGTTCTACATTTTTCTGTTGCATATGGGCATCTTGGATGAAATCTACAACCTTTTGGCGGATTTACAGCATTTGGCACTTCACCTTTTGGTATAATCTTTTCTTTGTTTAATTTTGGATCTGGTTCTGGCACCGCTGAAATTAACGCTTTTGTGTAAGGATGCGCAGGATTTCTATAAATATCCTCAAATGTTCCTATCTCTACGATTTTTCCAAGATACATAACAGCAATCCTATCACAAATATATTTTGTAGTTGCTAAATCATGTGTAATGAATAAATATGTGAGATTAAATTCTTCTTTAAGATCTATCATTAATTTTAAAAGCTGTGATCTAACAGAAACATCAAGCATGGCAATTGCTTCATCTGCAACAACAAATTCAGGCTTTAATGCCAATGCCCTTGCAATAACAACTCTCTGTCTTTGACCACCTGATAAATCACGAGGATATCTGTCATAATATTCCTCAGCTGGCTTTAAATTAACCCTTTCCATTATATTATATACAATTTCTTTCTGTTCTTTATATGTTTTTCCTATTTTATGTATTTGCAATCCATGCCGTATTGCTTCACCTATTTTCATATACGGATTTAATGCTGCCATTGGATCCTGAAAAATTATCTGAATTTTTTTTCTGAATTTTCTTAATTCTTCCTGAGATAATGATGTGATATCAACACCATCTATTTTTATTATTCCATCTGTTGGATCGAGCAATCTTAAAACTAAACGCCCTGTGGTTGTTTTTCCAGAACCGGACTCACCAACTAATCCCAATGTCTCTCCTTTATTTATAACAAAAGAAATATCATCAACAGCCTTTACAAATTTCTGCGGTTTTCTCGTTATAACCTCTGATATAGACCGTTTTAATGGAAAATATTTTTTTAAATTTTTTACTTCTATTAATGGAGTACTCATGCTTTCACCTTCTCATATAACCAACATTTTACTCTTGTTCCATCAACTTCAAAATCTGGTGGAACTTCATTATGACATTTTTCTGTAGCATATGGACATCTATTTGCAAATCTGCATCCTTTTGGTGGTTTAACAAGATTCGGTAAATCTCCAGGAATATACCTTAATTCTCTATCATCAATGTTAGTATTTGGAATTGATTTTAATAATGCCTGTGTATATGGATGTTTAGGCTCATAATATATCTTTTCTGCTGTGGATAATTCAACAAGATGACCTGCATACATTACACCTATTCTATCTGCCAGTTCAGCAACAACACCTAAATCATGTGTAATAAGAATCATGGACATATTGTGTTCATCTTTAAGCTTTTTTAAAACTTCCATAATTTGAGCCTGAACAATAACATCCAGAGATGTTGTAGGTTCATCTGCTATAACAAGATCTGGTTTTAAGACCAAAGACAATGCAATCATAACCCTTTGTCGCATACCACCAGAAAACTGGAATGAATATTCATTCATTCTTACAGGATCTATACCAACCTCTTCAAGTATTTTTGCTGACATTTTAAATGCTTCATCTTCCGGAATCTTAGGATAATGCGCCTTTATAGTTTCCAAAAATAAATCTTTTACCTTCATAATTGGATTTAATGAAGTCATTGGATCCTGAAAGATCATGGATATATTTTTCCCTCTTATTTTTCTCATCTGACGTTCATTATATGGAGCTATATTTTCTCCTTTAAATAAAATTTCACCATCAATTCTGGCATTTTTAGGCAATATTTTCAGTAAAGATTTACCCAATGTGGATTTTCCACAACCAGATTCTCCAACTAATCCTACAGTTTCATTTTCTTTAATAGATAAATTTACATTTTGAACGGCACTTACCCAGCCATTTCTTACTTCATAATTTATATTGAGATTTTTTATTTGTAATATCACAATGCTTCACCTTCTCTCACGAATAGTAGGATTGAGATATTCATTTAATCCTTCACTAAATAATGAGAATCCCAAAACTATTGTAATAATTGCCATACCGGGATATAATATTCCCCACCATGCTCTTGATAATACAAATCTCTGTCCATTACTTAAATCATAACCCCAATCTGGTGTTGGTGGAGCAATTCCCAACCCCAAAAAGCTCAATCCTGCTTCTGTCATTATTGCATCAGCAAGATTCATAGATAAAACAACTACAACAGATGGTAAAACATTAGGAAGTATATATTTAAACAATATTTCCCAATTTTTTGCTCCTAATGCTCTTGCTCCTTCTACATATAACTCATTTTTTATAGCTGTTACCTGATTCCTGATTACCCTATAATATGTTGGTGTATATACAACAGCTATGGATAACGCTATATTTATCATACCTGGTCCAAGCACTGCTGCTATTGCAATAGCAAGTATAAGTCCTGGAAATGAATATATTGCATCCATAATTAATGTTAAAACTCTGTCCAATGGCCCTCCTATATATCCTGATAATAACCCCAGAGGAATTCCAAATAATGATGCAAAACCAACAGAAATAAATGCTATGGATAATGCTATTCTTGCACCATATAATATTCTGCTGAATATATCTCTACCAAGATTATCTGTTCCAAATATAAATTGACTGTTTGGAGCGCTTAAAGCCCTTCCAACTCTTTGTATTGGATTATATGGAGCTAATTGAGGTGCAAAAATTGCCATTAAAATATAAAATATTAATATCATTGCACCTATAAATGTAATCCATCCTGTTCCACTTTTGAATAATTCCTTAAAAAAAGATGCTATTTTATGTGAATAAAATTCTTTATCCATATTATCACCTCAATATCTAACTCTTGGATCTATAAGTGCATTGATAATATCAACTATTATACTAATAATGACAACAAACAATGCAAAAAATGCTATTGTTCCCTGAATAGCAGGAAAATCTCTATACCTTATTTTCATTACCAGATAGCTTCCAAGTCCCGGCCATGAAAATGTTGTTTCTGTTAAAACAGCACCTGCTAATAATATAGCAAGCTGTAATCCCATAACTGTTAAAATAGGCACCATGGCATTTCTTAAAGCGTGTTTGTATAAAACCCTTCTCTGACTGATTCCTCTTGCTCTTGCCGCTGTTGAAAAATCCTGGGATAACATTAAAATTGTATTATTTCTAACCATTCTTAAAAATATACTTGAAATAACCAATCCTAACGTTATACCAGGCATTAATAAATGTTTTAATACATCTATTAATGCTTCCCAATTGCCTGTTATTATAGAATCTATTATAAAAAATCCTGTTTTGGTATCAAGAGATACTATTGGAGATAATCTACCGGCAACTGGTAACCATCTTAAGATCATTCCAAAATAATATTGCATCATTAAACCAAACCAGAAAACAGGAATGGCGTATATAAATACTGAATATACTCTTGCTGTAATATCTATAAATCCATCTCTATGTGCCGCCGCTTCACTTCCCCAGAATATACCTATTAACACTGCAATTAAAAAGGCAAATAAGGTTAACTCAACTGTTGCAGGAAATCTATCTTTTATTTCGTTCCATACCGGTCTTGAGGTTAATGTTGAAGTTCCTAAATCACCTCTCAATAATCCACCAAGATAATCAAAAAATTGTACTACAATGGGTTTATCAAGACCAAGTTCATGTCTTTTTTGATCAATTACGCTTTGGGGTGCTTTACCACCCATCATAGCCATAACTGGATCCCCCGGAATAATCCTCAAAACAAAAAAGATAACTGCAAGAAGTATAAAAATCATAGGTATTGCAAGTAATATTCTTGTAAGTATATAATCTTTTAAGGACAAAACTATCACCTCTCTAAAAACCCCGCCGCATGGCGGGGAGTTTTAATTAATGATTATTTTTTGTAGATTAAATAATATCTGAAGATCTGAGTTGGTTCAAGCAATACACCTTTTACATTCTTTTGTGATGCAACAACTGCTACTCCCTGCCATAATGGGATATTTGGAACATCAACAACAAGATGATTCTGTACCTGTTCATAAAGATCTGATCTTGTGTTTTGATCTACACAAACTCTTGCTGCTCTCATGAGATCTTCTGTTATTTTGCTTTCATAGAAACTACCCATTGATTTTGCACCGTTTATACTTAAGAATGGCCATAAGTAATCATCAGGATCAATATAATCTGGATACCAACCAAGTAAGAATAATCCCATTGCACCATTTAAGAAGTAATCAACATATGTTGACCATTCTGCATATTTAATATTTACCTTAATTATTCCTGTTTCTTCAAGAGCTTCTTTAAGAACCTGTGCAACATCTGCTTCTGTTGTACCATAATGTGTTGGTGAATACCATAAGTCTATTGTCAATGGTTTATCAAACCAATAACCAGCCTGCTGTAATAATCTCTTGGCTGCATTTAAATTTCTTTTTGGGAATATATCTTTATGACTCCACATTCCCATTGGAACCATTGAATATAATGGCTGTGCAAGTCCTACAAATACATCATCTACTAATCTTTCTCTATCAACAGCATACATTATAGCTTTTCTTACCAATGGATTATCAAATGGTTTTTGTTTTGTATTTAAAACAAGATATCTAATCTGTGGACTGCTACCTTTTAATACTGTGATATTTGGATTTGCTTCAAGATCACTAATATCCCTTGGATCAAGATGTCTAAATGCAATATCAATCTGTCCTGTTTCAAGAGCCAATCTTAATGTTGCTGCACTTTCATAGAATGTAATTATGATTTTATCTGTTTTTGGTGCTGGACCGTAATATTTGTCATTCTTTTCAAGAACAATTCTTACATCTCTAATCCATTCTGTTATCTTATATGGACCTGATGCTGATGGTGCTCCTTCATAGAATGAATTTTCTGGATACAATTTTGGATTTACCGGCCATGCTACTGTATATCCTAAAACTGATACAAATGCTGAGAATGGGTATTTTAATTTAATCTGGAATGTATAGTCATCAACAACCTTTGTGCTGTCAACTATATCTGTTAATAAGAATGCAGGATCACCATTTAATTTCATTGCCCTATCAATTGAGTATTTCATAACCTTTGCATCAATTGGTGTTCCATCTTCGAATTTTGCATCTTTTCTTAAATGGAATGTATAAGTAAGACTATCACTTGAAACTTCCCATTTTTCTGCAAGTGATGGAATAAGGTTTGAAGTATTCACTTCATAATCAACAAGACCTACCAATACATTTTGAAGAATGTTGCTTGAAAAATAATCATAACATTTTGCCGGATCAAGTGTTCTAATCTTATCAGTAGTTCCTACTACCACAACACTTTTAGCAAAAGTAAATACAACAAATAACGTAATCAAAACAAATAACAATACTTTCTTCATACTATCCCTCCCTTTAAAATATGATGAATTTAATCTTAAATAAAACAAATAGACATTTTTTGATAATATTATTATAACATAAAATAAAGAATATTTACAAGTTTTTATAAAAAAAATTTGCCCGCTTTTTAAAAAGCGGGCAAATTAAGTTTTTTACTGATTTGATATATCTATTTTTATATTTGTGATATCTTCACCGGATACGGTTATTTTTTCTGTTGCATCTGGAGTGTATTCACTAAGGTCTTTAGTTACATCAATATTTGAATATACTTCTATTGTATAGTTACCGTCTTCATATTTCCCAAGACAGAATACACCATTATCATCTGTTAATGTTGCTCTTAAAATTGTGGAATCATCACTAATTGTTACAACAGCCATAGAAACTGGATCTGTTCCATTAACAACTTCTCCTTTTATTAAATAATGATTGTCTGCTAAACCTCTTCTATATGTTGGTTTTAATACAGGGGATAATAAAATTTCTGGAGAAGTTAAATTTCCTTGCACATGTAATGATCTTACAACATCAAAATCAAGAACTAATTCTCCACCTTCTCCAATTTCAATGTCAACATTTTGAATTTTTATCTCGTTGAGTTTTAATTCAACAGGGTATTCCTGATCATTAATTGTTACTGTTGCATCTTTTACTGTCAATGTTATCTGAGAAAGTACTGCGCTTGCCGGTAATTCTATTGAAAATAATGATGTTTCAGTGCCTGCTAATGATAAAATGTCATATGCCTTATTAATTTCAACTGGTGTTCCATCATAACTTGTTCCATTTATTGAATATTTATAACCAAAACTTTCAATATAAACGTCTAATTTATCAATGGTGTTTAAAGGCATATCTGTTAATAATACTTTTACTGTAGATGTTTCTTCTGTTTTTAATTCTTCCTGTGTATTTACACATCCCACCAACGCAAAACTTAATATAAGCAATGCCACTAAAAGATATGATACTTTTCTCATATCAATCCCTCCTTCTGAATAAAATTCTTTTCAATTCTACTATACACCTCAAACCTTAAAAAAACCTTAGAATTTATCTGGAGGGATATCTTAACCCAAAGAAAGTTATTATTGAATTTGCAAATAAAACAATGAAAGATATTGTAAATACCATATCATATGAATATTGAGAAGCTATATACCCAGCTGCAACAGGTGTAAAGATTTTTGAAAATAATTGAATTCCATTAAAAAGACCTTCATATCTACCAAAATTAACAGGTGCATATTCCTGTTTTAACGGTTCTTTCGACGAAATCCATAATACAAAACCTATACCCAATAACACATGTGAGAAATAAAATGGTATCCATCCTTTTACCAGTAACATAGCATAAAACAATGACATTATAAATGTTCCAATTACAATGGCATCTTCATTTTTTAATTTTATATATTTTTTCCACAAAACAGATGTCAATACTGTGAGAGAAAATGCAACCTCATAAGTTAACATAACCTTTGCATCAGCATTTAGTATATCTTTGATATAATATGATATGATTAAGTAACTTCCAAAACCGAAATTTGCAAAAAAGATTATCTGGTTTAAAAGGACTGTTATATATTTTTTTATATTGGGTTTATGAATTTCCATATGTTCTTCGTGTAAATCACTTCCGCTTTTTACAAAAGGAAGATATTTAACCATTAAAACAGCATATAATATATTTAACGCCGAAACAGATAAAAAGACATTTCTATAAAAATTAAGAGATGTTTTATCGTAATCCATAAAGAATATTATTGGAACAAATAATAAAACCTTTACAAATTCTGATATAAGAGGCAATAGAAAATAGAATTTTTCTCTTTTATTTGGTGGAACAATAGCCCTTTCATACATGCTAACAAGAGGCCAGAATATATCTATACTTCCAATAACTATTTGTGCAATTAAATATATATAAGAATTAAATGCAAAAGCGAGAATTATATTACCAATTGCAAATAGTAGTCTTCCAGCTGCAAGACCATAATTAGGAGATTTTTTTTCAAAAAAATGTCCAAGAGCAAAGGTGAGTATTGCCTGTATTCCATATACTACAGAGAATACTATACTTGCTTCATATACGTTCAGGCCTATTTTGCTCGCATACATTGGCGAAAGCAATATTGTTATAAATGAAAATGCTGGTATTGAGTTTATTATGAGATATTTTCTTAAATTTGAATCCACAGGTATCACCTCATAAAAATTAGTTTTCCGAATTATTATATATTAAAAATTATTAAAAATCAAGGATTTTTTTATTATTTTCCTGGAAATAATAATATGTATGTTCGTCCTTTTGTGGTGTTGATTGAGAAAAATAAAAACAATGAAGACCAAAAATTTCTTATTAAGAAAACATTCATAAAAAGGTTCATTCAGGCGGTGAAATTTCTTATTCCTCACTCCAATATTGCTTGCCGCCGCCGCTCAGACATCACCTCCTGTGCTGCTTCGCTAAAAATCACATCCATGTGATTTTTACGGCTCACGCAATATCTCCGTTCGGGAAATTTCAAGCCTTCATTCACCTTTTTATTCATGTTTTCTTTCGAGTATATAAATGAAAGTAGAAAAATAATATGAACGAAGACTAAGAATTTTCCGAAATGGAGATTATAGGACAGTTGGAAAAAATAAAAGTAAATGAAGAGATGTAAAAGAAAATAGAAATAATAATATGAGCGAAAACTTGAAAATTCCCAAGGAGAAACAATGATGATTGAAAAAAATAAAAGTGAATGAATACTCGCAGAGCACCCGAAAAAAACTGCGAATGAAGAGAGTCAAAAAAACAGGATGTTTTTTTGAGCGAAGCTTCCCCAGGGATGGGGAATCTGAGCGACTCCGCGGATATGAGCAGTTTTTGAGGATTAGTGCTCAAGTCGTATGAATGAACTTTTATTTTTTTCAATCTACAACAGAAAGGACGAACATGGACGTGAGTCTGCAACGGCCGTAAAAATGAAAATTTTTTCTAATTTCGTTATGGAGGGAATTATATGAATATAGATAGAAGATTAAAAAATTCTTATGAGAAACTGGCAAATCATTATGAGAAGGATGTAGATACTAAAAGTTTTAATGCTTATTATGAAAGACCTGCTATGACCAGATTAATTGGTAATGTGAATGGGTTGAAGATTCTCGATGCCGGTTGCGGTGCAGGTTATTATATGGAATTAATGATAAATAAAGGTGCAAAAGAGGTTGTTGGGATTGATTTTTCAGAAAATATGGTTGCTGCTGCGAAAAGAAGGATTAAAGATAACGGAAAAGTATTTCTTCATAATTTAAACGAAGATTTACCTTTTGAAGATAGTTATTTTGATTTAATAATCTCATCACTTACTCTACACTATGTAAAGGATATAAATAAAGTTTTTAGAGAATTATCAAGGGTTTTGAAAAAAGATGGACATATTGTTATTTCTATACATCATCCTATGATGACTTACCTTTATTTTCAAATAGAAAATTATTTTGAAGAAGTTTTGCTGGAAGATAGGATTAATGGTATTCCTGTATTTTTTTATCATAGACCGCTTGAAATGATTATAAATGCTTTTGCTAAAAATAATTTATTTATTGAAAGAATTATTGAACCAAAACCCATAAAAAAATTCATGGAACAGGATGAAAAGAATTATAAAAAACTTATGAAAAAACCACAATTTATCCTTATTAAAGGAATAAAAAAATAGCCAGCTAAATTGCTGGCTTAATTTGTTTCGTACTGTAATCTATAAAGGTCATAATATATGCCTCTTTTTTCCATTAAATCATTATGTGTTCCTTCTTCAACTACTCTTCCTTTATGGACAACAAGTATTCTATTGGCTGTTTTTATTGTGGATAATCTATGCGCAATGGATAATATTGTAACTTTTCCTATGAGATTTTCCATGGCTTTTTGTATTAAATATTCCGTTTCAACGTCTATATTAGCTGTTGCTTCGTCTAAGATAATTATTTTTGATTTGAATATTACTGCTCTTGCAAGTGCTATTAATTGTCTTTCACCTGCTGATAATGTGCTACCTCTTTCAAGTATTTTTGTATAGTATTTATCCGGAAATTTTTCTATCATTTCATGAGCATGTACCTGTTTCGCTGCATTTATTACTTCTTCCTCACTAATACTTTCATCGAACATTCGTATGTTATCAAGTATTGTTCCTGTAAATAAAAATACATCCTGTGGAACAACAGCTATTTGCCTTCTTAATGCCTTTATATCGTAATCTTCAAGTTTTGTATTTCCTATGAATATATCTCCCATTTGCGGTCTGTATAGGCCATTTATTAATTTTATAATTGTTGTTTTTCCTGAACCTGTTTCACCAACTATTGCTATATTTTCATGTTCTTCAATTTCAAATGAAACATTTTTAAGTATATAATTGTCCTTTTCATATGCAAATGAGACATTGTGAAATTTTATACTGGCTTTATCAATCTCTTTTTTTAAACCTTTGCCATAATCCTCTTCTTCAAGTTCATTTAATTTGAATATTTTTTCTGCTGATGCAAATGCATTTTGCATAATATCGTATTTTTCTGCAATATCAAATAAAGGTCTAAAGAACATATCTATATATGAGGTAAATGCCACAAGAACACCAAATGAAACGAGATTTTGTTTAAATAATCCTGCACCAAACCAGAATAATAAAGATATGGTTATATAATACATAACGTTCATAAATGGTCTGAATAATCCGTTTAATATTATTTGCTGCATTCTTGCCTTATATAGTTTATGGCTTAAATCATAAAATTCCTTTCTTTTTCTTTCTTCCTGATTAAAGGCCTTGGTTACTGCTGCACCAGAAATATTTTCTGCAAGGAATGAGTTTGTAGCTGAAATCCTCGTTCTTGCTTTTACATATATCTTTTTATCCAGAACACCAAAAATCCATGTAACCAAAATTATAGCTGGAAACATTATGGTTACATATAAAGATAATCTAACATTCATTTTAAACATTACTATTATTACACCAATTATTATTGCAACGTCTTTTGTTAAACTGGTAAGAACGTCTGTGAAAAATTGCGATAGATTTTGAGTATCGTTTACAGTTCTAGTTGTTATTTTTCCTGTTGGATTTTTTGTAAAGAAGTCAAGAGGAACATGTAGCATATGTATATAGAGTTTTTCCCTGATATCATATATTACCTTTTGCCCCAGCAAATTGGAAAATATTACCTGCCCGTAATTAAAAAGGAATTGAAAAAAGAAAAGGGTTATTATTATTATAGAATATTTGGAAATTTCACTTAATGCACCTGTTTTAACGTTTTTTACAAATTCATCTTTAACGGGTATCTTTTCATTTGTTTTATCGTTTATCATGTAATATGAATCATTTTCATGTTTTAAAACATATTCACCGTTTGGTGTGCTTTTAAATGTATCATCGACTTTTTCAAATTTATATGCAGCATTTATAACATTATCAATTACATATCTCATTATTGTTGGTATGGTTAAATCAACTACTGTAGAGGCAACAAGAAAGATTAACGCAGCTATAAGTATTGCATAATATTTTCTTATATATTGCCATAAATCTTTGAATATTTTTCTATTTGAATAACTTCTTTGCTGTTCTTCTTTTAATATATCTGTATGAGCTGTTCGCATATTATTCCTCCTCTAACTTTTCTTCAATGAGCTGTTTCATATACATACCATAATATACGCCTTCAAGTGCCATTAATTCCTGATGAGTTCCTGATTCAATTATTTCACCATCATCAAATACAAATATTTTATCTGCGTTTCGAACAGCTTTTAGTCTATGGGATATAACTATCATTGTTTTGTTAATTACATTATTTCTTAAATTGTTTATTATTGCTTCTTCTGTTTCTGTATCAACAGCAGAAAGACAATCGTCCAGAATTATAAAGGAGGCATCTTTAGCCAATGCTCTTGCAATACTTACCCTTTGTTTCTGACCGCCGGATAATGTTACTCCTCTTTCGCCAACAAGCGTTTTATATTTTTCAGGTAATTCAAGTATATCTTCATGAACATTAGCTATTTTTGCAAATTCCGGCGCTTTTTCTACCTGTTCAGGATGGGCAAAACTTATATTATCTTCTATTGGCATTGAAAATAAAAATGATTCCTGAGGAACATATGCGATATTATCTCTTATTACCTTAGAATGTAATTTGTTAATGTCTATACCATCAATAAATATTTTCCCGTCTTCCACAGGATAGAATTTTAAAAGCAGTTTAGCTATTGTGGATTTTCCAGAACCTATCTTTCCAACAAAAGCTACCATTTCTCCCGGTTCTATATTCATATTTATATTTTTTAAGACTATTTTATCTGTTCCTGGATATTTAAAGTTTAAATTCTTTATTTCAATTTTCCCTTTAAATTTATAATTTTCATCTATTTTTTCTGGTTCAGGAACATTTGATTTTGATTTCATTATTTCCATTAATCGCTGGTAGGAAGCTTTACCTCTTTGTAATACATTTACTACCCATCCTATTGCCATCATAGGCCATACTAACATACCAATATATGAGTAAAACATTATTAACTGTCCAAATGTAATTTCTTCATTTATTACCATTTTCCCACCAAGATATATGGCAATTACACCTGACATTGAGGCTAAAAACTGAATTAATGGAAACATTAATCCCCATGTTTTTATTAAGCTCATCTGGGCATCATAGTATTTTTGAGATCTGTCATTAAATCTTTTTAACATTGTTTTTTCAAGAGAAAATACCTTTACAACATGAATACCCGCATAACTTTCTTCTGTATGGTCTGATAAATCAGAAATTGTTTTTTGTAAATGTTTAAATAATTTTCTTATTGTTTTTCCAAAGAATAGTGTAATTAAACCTATTATTGGCAATGGCAATAATGAATATATTGTAAGCTTTAAATTGACAAAGTTTATCATTGCATATATGGTTATAGAAGACATAAATAATGTGTCTATCATCATTACTATTGACGGCCCCATTGCCATTCTTACAGAATTTAAATCTTCTGTAAATCTGGTCATTAAATCTCCTGTTCTCCATTTGTCATAAAAGTCATATGACTGGTCCAATATATGACCAAACATTTTGTTTGCTGTTTTGAATTCAAATAATCTTGAAGTTCCAAATATAAAAAATCTCCATATAAATCTTCCTATCATTATTGAAACAGCAAGTGTAAGCATTGAAATAATATAGGTTTTAATGACATTCATATTTTCAATATTTTTCAGGTTGTCAATTATTCCACCTATTTTTTTAGGAATAAATATTTGAAAATAATCAATCATCAATAAAAAAATTATCCCTATTAAATAACGCCACCAATTTTTTTTCACAAATTCTTTGATTATAATATTCACCCCCTATTGTTTGTCTTACAAACAATTCTAACATTTTTAAGGAAAAAAATCAATATATAAAGAACTATTAAATGAAAATGATTAAGGAGGAGTCTATAATGCTGGAGGTAATTAATAATAAGGTTCTGGTGTTCTGGTTTGAAAATATGGCAAGTAATGTTACAGCTGTAGAATTAAATGAAGAGGTAATTTTAATCGATTCTTCACTTTATCCTGAAAAGTTAGAAAAAATTATAGAGTTAGTTGAATTGAGAACTAAAAAGAAGGTAAAAAAGGTATTTTTAACCCATTATCATCCTGATCATTCATTTGGAGCAATTTTTTATGGAAAATTAGAAATAATCCTATCAGAAAAGACTATGATAAAACTTTTTGATTATGACAATGAAATTCTTGAAAAAATTTCAAAGGAATCTGAATACGATTTTTCTGATTTACAGAAAAAACTTGCTAAATGCAAATTTAATATTTTCAGAAATGATACTTTAAATACCTCTTCAAAATCTGTAATTAGTGGTATTTCATTGGGAGGTCATACTGCAGATTCCACTATTTATAAGATTTATCCGGATAATATTCTTATTGCGGGGGATTTAATTGTTTCAGGAACCCATTCTGAACTTGATGATGGCAATATTGATAACTGGATAAAGATTTTAAATGAATTTAAATCACAGGATATAAATAAAATAATTCCCGGTCATGGAAAACCGGGAGGAAAAGAACTTATTGATTTTCAACTTGATTATCTTAATACATTTAAATCAGGTAATGTTGAAGAATTATTGAAAAAATTCAAAAAACTTAAATATCCTGAATTACTCAACAGAGAATGATAATAATTTTTCTTTTATGAAATCTGTATTCATAGGTGAGAAGTTGAAATATACTTCCACCTTTTTTTTATTATTTGAATTATAAAATTCCATCTTTTCAGCATAATATGTGTTATAAATTTTTTTCATATATATTTTTAACTGTGTATAATCAACACGCATTAATCTGAGAAGATTTTTTGTTTTAGGATAAAAATAATATATATTATAATTATCTGTCTCTATTTTTTTTATTATAAATTTTTCAGGTGTATAAGAAACAGAAAGCACTTTTATAAAATTAATAAATACTTTCAGGTTTTGTTTTATATTATCATAACTATCAGCCGGTTTACCGTTTAATTCTGTATAAAATTTATCTTTATGATAATCATAATAATAGCCTATTCCGGATAGTATTTCCGGTTCATGAATTTCAAAATAATAATATTTATAATTATCCACATATAAATCAAGAAAAATTGAGGTAGGTGTTGCATCTACCTCAAATTTCATTTTTATTGTAACTTTAAATTGCTGCAATTTTGAATATTCTGAAAATTCATCGTATATATTATCAGAAAACGATATTATAGAAATTATTATTATCAGAATTAAAAAGATGCTTTTTCTCATCATTTTAACGCTCTCAACCTTTCTTCTAAAGATACTATTTCTGTGATTCTAACACCAAAGTTTTCATCTATAACAACAACCTCTCCACGTGCAATTAATCTGCCATTTACATATATATCTACAGGTTCACCGGCCAATTTATCCAATTGAATCATTGATCCCTGATGGAAATTAAGAATATCTCTCAATGAATATTTCCTTCGACCAAGTTCAACAGATACATTTAATGGTACATCAAATAATAATTGTAATTTTTCATAGTCTATCTCTTCTGTTGGTTCAACTGTTTTTCCTGAAATATTCCCAAATGTTTTTGGTTGTACATTAACCTGTTGTTCCGGCGGGATATATCCCATTGGTTGTTGCATCGGCATTTGTTGTGGATATTGAGGATACATCATTGGCTGTTGCATTGGCATTTGTTGTTGTGGATATTGAGGATACATTGGTTGTTGCATCGGCATTTGTTGTTGTGGCATCATTGGTTGTTGCATTGGCATCTGTTGTTGCGGCATTGGTTGCTGCATCGGCATTTGTTGCTGCATTGGCATTTGTTGTTGCATTGGTTGTTGAGCTGGCATTTGAGCCGGAGCTCCTGCAGCCTGTTGTGCCTGTGCATTTTCTTCAAGATCAACCTGTTGTGCTGCAAGAACTTTTTCTTTTATATCATGTGCTATATCTATTGGAACAAATTGCCACATTTCCCCATCTTTCATTCCCTGAATCTTTAATATAAATTTAACAGCTATTATTGTATCTGCTGTTCCCTCAAAATCAGGTGGAAAGGTTAAATTGGGATCATCAAAATCCAGAACCTCTACCTGAGGTGGCGTTATATCAACTTTCGTTTGCAAAAAATCCGAAAGCGATGTAGCCGCTGCACCCATCATCTGGTTTATTGCTTCTGCTAATGCGCTTATTGATATTTCATCAAATGTTTCCGGTACATTTTCACCTGTACCACCCATCATTAAGTCTGCAATAATGGAGGAGATTTCAGCAGGGAATAAAAAGAAATTTGTACCCCGTAATCCATCTTTATAGTTTATGGATATCATTAAATATTTTCCACTAAATTGATTTTTTAATTCAGACTTTAATAATTTAAGCGGTGTTGGACTTGATATATCAACCTTTCTTTTTAATAAGGTTGATAATGTTGTTGCTCCAGCACCCATTGCAATATTTCCAACTTCTCCAACAAGGTCTAATAACACATCATCAACCTGTGCATTTTCACTTGAAGCAGTTGGTCCACTTGCTGATGCTGAAGCTGAACTTCCAGAATCAGCTGTATTTCCAGAACTATTTTCTTCCTGAGTTAATCCCTGTAAGAGCGCGTCTAACTCCTCTTGAGATAAAAATTCATCAGACATTTGTTACACCTCCATTATTGCAAACTCTCCAGATATCTTTCCACAAGCACTTTTTCAAGCAATTCAGGATCTTCTTTTTCTATTTTTATAGCATAATGTCCTTTATGTGTTCCAGGAGTTCCCTTGAATACAGGTGTATCCTGAATGGTTACATCAATTGGTTCATCATTAAATGAATCAAGTCTTATAACATCACCTATGTCTATATTTAAAAATTCACCTAACTGAAGCGTTGTTTTTCCCAATACAGCTTTAACATCTGCTTTAGCCATTAACACGGAATTTTTTAATTTTTCCATTTGTTTTGGTGATGTTTTTATATCTGGAGACCATAATCTTGTGGTCAATTTTTCATTTATTGGTTCTAATAACGAAGAAGGCCAACATACATTTATAAATCCCTGTATATCTCTGAAATTTATTGATAATGTAATTAACACTGTCATTTCGTTTGGAGCCGCAATTTGAACAAATTGCGGATTAAACTCTGTTTTTTCCAGAATAGTGTCAAATGGCACTATTGTGGCCCATGCCTTACTTAATGCTTTTATTAAAGATAATCCCTCTTTTCTTAAAATTGCAAGTTCTAATTCAGTAGGGGTTCTTAATGTTTCGAGAGGAATTCCAGGTCCTCCCAATAATTTATCGACTAAAACATAACCAATATCAAGCCCCATCTGAAATACTGCACTTCCTGGCAATATATCTGTTGAGAATACAGATATAAATGTTGGACTTGTTAGAGATTGCTGAAATTCACTAAATGTAATCTGGTCTACACTGGCAAAGGTAACATTTACATATGATCTTGCTCTTGAAGATAAATATGTTGAAACATCCCTTGCATAGTTTTCATGTATTAATTGCAATGTCCTTAGCTGTTCCTTGGAAAATTTCATTGGCCTTCGGAAGTTATACTCCCGAATATTGGCCATTATATCTTCTTCTTCATTTACATTTGAGACAGCTAAAGAACCCGCCTCCATCGCCTGCAATAACGCATCTATTTCCTCTTGTGACAACGTTTCATTTTCTGGAGGCATACTTTCACCACCTTTTTAATAAACTAATAGGCTGAAGTTATAACAACTATATCAATAATAACCTGTATCACTCCATATTTCTCTTTTTCTCCAACAAATCCTGTAATTTCATTTACAGCATTTTTTATCTGATTCTTTAAAATCTCTCTTCCTTCAACCGTAGTTAAATCTTCACGTGTTTTGGTAATAAAGATAAGGCCTATCGCTTCTAAAATTTCAACATTGTATTGGGCTACTGCCTCTCTACATTCATCACTTCCAACCTTTAATTGAAGTGCATTTACTATTGCTATTTCATTTCCACCTTTTAACATAAATTGTCTTTGATTACCAGGCCTTATTATTTCAGCTAATCCAACCTGTACAGCCTTTTCTTCAACTCCCTGAGCCTGCTGTTGTGCCTGTTGTTGTGCCTGCTGAGCAATATTCTTACCAAGCATATTTATTAAAACAAAAGCACCACCAACAGATAAAGCCACTGAAACAACTATTGCAATAATTAAAAGCAATATTATATTGGGACCTTTTTTACCACCCTGTTGCTCTTCTTCCTGGATTTCTTCTTCAGGCACTTAAATCACCTCTCTTATCTCAAGCGCTGTCTTAAAATCAATAAATCAATTCTTCTGTATAGATGTCTTAGTCTATCAAGATCATTTTTGTATTTTTCATCTAATTCTTTTTCTTTTGTTTTCAAGGTTGCAATATCTATTATACCTTTTTCAAATTCCTCTTTTAATTTCATCTTTTCTGCTTCGGTGTTTGATTTTAATTTTTGTATATCTTTTAATATGTCTTTATCTCCTTCTGAGATTGGATAGAATCTTTCAGGATTATAGTAATAATCAGGATCAAATTTCCCGGCTTTTACTTCTGCCAATCTTTCAAGTGTTCTTTTCTTTTTCATTTCTTCTGTAAAGAATTTTGCCACACTTGCTGCACGCGCGGCTCCTAAATGCCAGTTTGATGGATATATTAATTGTTCTTTTGGCGGTCTGTCATCTGTAAATCCATATATTTCTATTGCATTGTTTGAATGTTCTATTAGAATTATACCCAATTTATATAACAACTCTTTTGCATCTTTGGTTAATTGAGCGCTACCAGGCTCGAAAAATGCCATATCCTGCATTTTTATTATTGTTCCTTTGTCATTTTCTTCTATTGTTATTCTTCCTTTATACTTTGGATTGTCCTGTAGTCTGAAAAGTTCAACTCTAATTCCAGGATTTGATGTAATTAAGCTTTCTTCTGATAGACTTTTTCCACCCGTCAAAACACTTGGTGGCGTTCCGCTAAAGGGACTTCTAAAACTTACTGCTGCCTGCTGGAATTTACCGGGTGAAATTGTTGCCATGGAGAACAACATAACAAAGAATGTCATAAGCAACGAATTTAAATCACTGAATGTTGCCAGCCAACCAGGTGGTGGTGGTGGCCCTTCATCTTTTTTACATTTATCTGCCATTTATATCACCCTTCTTTTTCTGATTCATATTTTTTCTTTTCATCAGGGCTTAAAAATGCTTTTAGTTTTTCTTCCATTAATCTTGGGTTTTCACCTGAAACTATTGATAATATTCCTTCAGTTATCATCCTTAAAAGATTTACCTGTATTGATGTTCTTCTTCCTATTTTTTCTGCTATTGGCAAAGAGAATATATTTGCAACAAGAGCACCGTATAACGTTGTAATAAGAGCAATAGCCATTTTAGGACCTATAGTAGATGGATCGTTCAAACTACCAAGCATCAAAACGAGACCTATCAGCGTTCCAATCATTCCGTATGCTGGAGCTAATGTACCCCATGTGTTTAGGATACCCGACCATTTACTTTGTTCCGCTTCAAATAACTCCATTTTTATTTCAAGGATTTTCCTTATTTCTTCTGGATCAGTACCATCAACTGCAGCCCTTAAACCTTCTTTCATAAATTCGTTATCAAGGCCTTCAAGATCTGCTTCAAGGGATATTAAACCTTCTCTTCTTGCTTTTTCTGCAAATGAATATAATGTTTTTAAAATTTCGACCATATCCATTTTTGGTTCTTTTATTCCCATCATTATTGCACTAACTATTTTAAAGGAGATATCTTTTGGCGCGGCAATCATCATACCCCCAATAGAACCAATAACTGTAATAAAGAAGGAGTTTGTATCCCATAATTGTCCTAATCCTGATCCACCACCAATTAATATAGCAACAAAAGCCAAACCCAATCCTATTAAACTTGAGAGATCCATCTAATCACCCCTTGAGTATGTCCCGGAAAATATCCTGCTTTTAAAGTTTATTATTTCTTCTATTATTTTTTTTACATCTTCTTTTACTATATAGATATGACCATTGTTTAAAATTATTGTTGTATCTGGACGGGACTCTATCTTTTCTATCATATCAGGATTTATATAAAACTCTTTACCTCCAAGATTAGTTACTTTTATCAATTAAATCACCTCATTATCTCTTGAGGTTAACAAGCTCTGTTAAAATCTGATCTGATGTTGTTATTACCCTTGCTGCTGCCTGGAATCCTCTCTGGGCTGTAATCATTTTTGTAAATTCTTCTGATAAATCAACATTTGACATTTCTAACGCTCCTGATACAAGAGTTCCTGCACCTTCCTCACCAAAAGATCCTATTTTGGCAATTCCACTGTTATCACTTTGCATAAACATTGAGTTACCTACATCAAGCAATCCTCCAGGATTAGTGAATTTAGCAACAGCTACCTGAGCAATTAAATCTGATTTTCCATTTGAGAATATTCCCAACACTTCACCTAAATCATTAATTGTGAAATTCTGCAATACGCCTTTTGCATTTCCATCCTGATCTGCAATGTTTACTGAATTTGGTGCTGCAAATTGTGTTAAATCATACATGTTTAAAGATACTTTTACAGGTCCAGCCGCTGCAACTGATGATGGTGCAACCCTTTCATTTGGAGATTCACCTGTGCTTGCAGGATCAAACCAGAATCCAATAGCTCCATTGTTTCCATCTGATGTGTCATAATCAACATATCCAACTGAATCCAATCTCCATCTTGAACTTAAATATTGACCTTTTCCATCAAAGGCTATAACACCTTCTGCAGGGTCAGATGTTGTTGTACCATCTTCTGTTATTTTGTATAATGGCTGTCCGTCTACTGTTTCTGCTTTCCAGTACCATGTGTTGTCAGCAATTTTTGTGTATTTTATATTTATATCGTAATCATTTCCAAGTGAATCATATATTTTTGTTGAAATAACCACATTTGGATTTTCGTATTCTGCTATTTTATAATTCTGAGAATTTTCTGTATCTATTAATCTTAATTCACCTGAAACTGGAGTTTGAATTATTTTTCTTGCTGCAATATATCTAACTGTTCCATCTTCTGATGTTTCACCTGCTGTGTTTCCGGTTGTTGCAACAAATGTGTCTGTAGCATTTGCTTCTATTACTGATAATCCAGCTATTGTGTATTTTCCATCTGTTGATTTCCATCCACTTTCCATTTTTGCATTAAATTCTTCAACTGTATCTGCTGATGCGCTATCTCCATCTGCATCTGTAAAGGTTACTGTTTTTAATGAACCACTTTCTTCCACTTTTAATGTTATAGTTACATTTCCATTATTATCTACACTAAATGATATATCCCTTGGATCATAATATACTTCATTGTTCTGACTGTCTTTTAATGAAATACCGCCTAAGAATTTCACATTCCTTGTATTTGTACCATCTGTTAGTTGTAATCTATTATCTTCATCCTGATATTTTGGAATTAATTCTCCTTTTGTATCTGTCATGTATATACCATCAAGTCCCCACTCAGTGGCATCATCAGATGAAGATTGATATAATTCTATGGATAATGCGTTTGTAGAACCTACTGGTAATAATGCAACTGATTCTGAAACACCTGAATCTAAAATAAGATTTTTTAATGTTATTTCATTACCTCCACTATCGGTAAGAGTAACTCCCTGTGCAAAATTTCTGTTTAAATCATAAAATGTTCCGTCTGTAGAAATTGTTCCTGTATATTGTGTTCCTCCAGAATCTGTAACCTGGATTGTTACCTGATTTGGATTTGTTGCATCTCTATATATCGCTATATCAGGTCTGCTATCTCTTGTTGAATCCTGAGAACTTAATGTAACAGGATTACCGTTAGAATCTGTTACAGAAATATCTCCATATGCTCTTAATGGCCAATCTATTCCATTTTTACCTATATCTATTCTTGAATCTGCAGGATATGAAGAGTTAAAATCATTTGTTGCATTGGCTCTAACAACATGTCCTGGATAGTTAGACCATCTTAATACATTACCAACTTCATCAAGTTCAACTTCACCGTAATTACTTCCTCCAAGTAATGTATAGTTTTTATCTGGATCTATACTTTGAGCATGCCATCTATATACAATTCTATCTTTATATTGTTCTGACATTATTCTTTCAAAGGTAAATTTTACCGGAACAACATCACCTGATGAGGATTTTATTGTCATTGTTGTTTCTTTTATTCCAACATCAGAATTTAAATTGTCCGCTAAATTAAGGAATGTTGTTTCTCTTGCTTCCATAACAAGATTTGGAGAAATTGTTATATCCTGAATAGGTTCATTGGAATCTATATATCTTTTTCCTGTTTCTGTTATTTTTGCATTCCATCCCTGTAATTTCATACCACTTGATGGATTTACAAAATGCCCTTCTGAATCTAATGTAAAGTTACCTGCTCTTGAAAAGTATTTTGTTAATCCATCTGATAATACAAAAAATCCATCTCCTTTTATTGCCATATCTGTTTTATTTCCTGTATTCTGAAGTGACCCCTGTGTCATTATTTTATCTATTGATGCTATTTTTGATCCCAATCCAACCTGTGTAGGATTTATTCCACCAAATTGTCCACTTGCTCCTCTACTTTCAGATAATGTTTGTGAAAGTGTATTCTGAAATGTTACTCTTGAAGTTTTATAACCAACGGTGTTTACATTGGAGATATTATTACCTATAACGTCTAATTGTGTCTGAAAGTTTTTCAATCCACTCTGACCACTAAACATTGCTCTTAACATATAATCTCCTCCCAAATTTATTTTATTTTTATATTTCTGATATTTCCACTATTTTGTCTGTGCTATACTTTCTTCCATTTACCAAAACATAAAATTGATTGTCTTCAAATTGTACTGCATCTACCTTTCCTCCATCTAAACCTCCGATTTTTACCTTTTTCCCATCTTTGTACGTATATACGTCATACTTGTATGTTCCATCTGCAACCTGAGAACCATCTGTATTTCTTCCATCCCAGTTAAATGTTTTCATTCCTTCTTCCTGAATACCCAAACTCTTTGTAAAAACAAGATTGTCATTTTCATCATAAATATCCACAAATACCTTGGTTGGTTCTTCAAGATTATAAATTATTGCATCAGAAAATCCATTAACAAGATTTATTTTATTGTTTTCTACCACAACATTTTTACCTATTAAATTGGACGTTTGTACTTTAAATAAACTCATTTGGGAGTTAACCATATCCTGAAACGATTCACTCATATTCATTATTTGTTCTGTCATTGACAGTTCAGACATTTGCGAGATAAATTCTCTATCGTTCATTGTATTGGTTGGATCCTGATACTTTAACTGTGTCATTAAAATCTTTAAAAATGCATCTTTATCCAGTTCTTTTTTGGGTTCTGAACTTTTAGGCTTTGAATACTGTGAAAATACTAAACTTGCTGCTGGATCAACATTATTGATCATTTAGATCACCTCTCAAAAATTCCCAGAATGTATTTCTTTTATCTTTTCTCTTTTTTTCATTTTCGCTGTCATTTTCTTTATATAAATTCTCTTTTTGATTATTTTCTCTTTGCTGATTTTGAGAATTATCCTGATTTTGCTCATTTCTCTGATCTGTCTTTATATTTAATTCCATTTTTTCATAATTTTCCTTAAATACCTGTATAACATTTTCAAGCCGTTTTTCAATTTCTCTTCCGTATCTGTCATTTTCAACTGTAATATCAAGGGATAAATTTTTCATTGATTTTATTATTTTTATTTCAACTTCTCCAAGATCTGGTGGATTAACTTTTACTACAGTTTTTTCAAAGTATTTTGGAACATTTTCTATTTTCTTTATTGTATTAACTATACGATTTTGTAATTCATTTATTGTAATTGTTTTTGGAACATTATTGTTTGTTAACTGCCTTGTTTCCTGCGCTGATGTTTGTTTTAACAAATGCGGATGTAAATATTCCACTTTTTTCTCAAATATTGGAGATTTTAATTCTACTTTTTTATCCCTTTTTAAATTTCTAAAATTTTCTATTTTATTTTCTGGTATATAGGATATTTTGTTATTTTTCTTTATCTTAATATTTTCTACTGTTTTTAGTATTTCCCTTGCTTCATCTATTCCTTCTTTACTGTATTTAATCAGAACTTTTATGTCTTTATAATTTTTAACTAATGTATAATCCATTTTATTTTTCGATAATACTCCTTTTAAATCCTTGATATTATTTCCAGAGATATTGTTTTTTAATATATATCCTTCTGATTTTTCTGAAGAATATATTTTTTCAACATGTTTTTTGTTATTTTCCATAAAAGTCTGTATTTTGTGTTTTAATAGATTTACGTCTATATTATTCTGTGGTTTTTTTATATGAGCTTTGTTTAATTCTATACTTTTCAATAATGCTACGGCTTGTTTATTGTTATTAATTAATATTTTTATATTGATATTTTTATCTTTTATCTGCAATACTTTCTGTTTACTATCAAAGGTATTTTTTATTGAAACTTTATAATTATTACCTTTTTTTAGATTCAACGTATTTTTTAATTTTTTGTATTTTACAGATTTAGCCTTTAAGATTTCTGGAACTTTTTCATTTTTAATAAATTCCGCATTATCCACTTCTTTATTTTCCAGATATTTGAACTTTTCAGTATTATTTCTATTTATACGTATCCTTTCAAACTCATTGTTTTTATTATTTTGATCTATTTTGTTGTTTATACGCTTTTCTATCTTTCCTCCATTTTCTCTTTTTATATTATTTATATTATGAGAGGATTTGATTTTTTCATTTTTTTCAGGCGATTTAAAGAAAACTTTTTGAATATCTTTTATTAATTTTTTAAGTTCTTCTGGATATGTTTCAGGAGTTAATTTAGATTGTTCAACATCATGAAAAATATCTTTTATTAATTTTTCTATTTTATTTTGTAGTTCATTTAAATTATTCTCTCTTCGAGTAATATTACTAAGATCTTTTTCTTTTTTTTGTCCAATTGGTGATTCACTTTTTTTATTCTGATTATCTATAATTATTTTCTTTATTTCCTTTATTTCTTCTCTGGTATCTTTGGATAATATTTCATCTTTTTCTTTATAAGATAATATAAATCTTATAACCTTTTTTACATCTTCTTTTGTAAAATTTAATTTTTCATTATGATTTTCTGTTGTTTTTTTATCTATATTGAGCTCTTTGACATCGCCTTCTTTTATTTGTTTATTTATCTTTTTTATCATGGATTCAATTTCTTTTTCAATTTTTATTTTTAAGTCTTTAGTTTTACCTTCATTTTTCTGAAATGGATTTATGTTTAATTCTTTAATTATACTTTCGGTAATTATCTTTGCCGTTTCCTTTTCTTCTGAATTTTCTTTGTTATTTTTTACCGCTTCTAATATTAAATATTCTATTTTTTTTATGTTTTTATCTTCATATTTTATATTATGATTATTTTTTAATATATTAAATATTTTTCCAGCGGTTTCATTTATTATTTTCTTTATTTCTGGATTTTTTATTTCTTTTTTCACTTTATGAAAATCAAAGAGATTTATTAAGCTTTCTAAAAGCTTTTCATTATCTTCATTTAATTTATTGATATTAAGATTATTTATCCCAGATTCTTTAATTTTTTTATAAACTTTCTCTTTGATTTCATCTTTATTTGATATTTTTGTTTTAGTATAAGATTCTACTGTATTAATTATTTCCTCTGCTATTTTCATTATTTTTTCTTTGTGTTTGGTATCAGGATTTCCTTTATTGATTTCAGTTAATTTCAAATCTGATTTTATTAAAATTTTTCTTATTTTATCTTTTATCTGATTTTCATTAAATTCATTATTATTAATTACCTCTATCTTCTTACTTTCTATTATCTCTGATTTCTTATTTTCAATTTCAATATTTATTAGTTTTATTTTTTCCAATGCTTTGCTTAACTCGTTTTTTATTTCTTTAATTTCATTGGATTTGTTTCTATCAGATATTTTATTTATTAAAGCAATTATAATTCTTTTTACTTCATTAATTTCATTTTTGTCTTCTTTTGAATTCATATTTTGTAATTTTTTGTGTATTTGCTTTAATTCCTTAATTAATTTTTCTTTATTTGCTTCGTTTATTTTACTTTCTTTCTTATTTATTAAATTATTACTCTTGTTTTCAACAATCACTTTGTTCATTTTTTCTGATAATTTATCCAGTTCATCAATTTTATTTTTTAACATTTCAATTGATTTATTTATTACTTCCAGTTTATTATCACTCTTATTGTCACTTTTTAATTCTTCCTTTTTTATATTAATCTCTCTGCTGAATTTCTGAGTTTCTTTATTCTCTGAAAATTTTATTAAATCAGAATCCTTTATATATATTTTTCTTATTTGCTTTGAGTTTTCTATATTTTTTATATCTTTTTCAAATATTTCTACTATCTGTTTTAACTTTTCATTTAATCCACTTTTATCTTCAGTCTTTTTTTCTAAAGAAAATATTGCTTTTTTTATATTATCTATTTCTTTTTTTATCTCTATTAAAGCTTTTTTATTTATTTTTTCTGGTTCTATCTTTAAATATTTTATATTTTCTTCTACACTTTTCAGTATTTCTATTATCTTCTTATAATCAACATTTTCTTTATTTTCTATTTTCAAATTGTCATTTTTTAAGCTTTTCTCCAGTTTTGTTAATTTAACCTTCTTTATGGCAAAAGACTTTAAATGGCTATTTCCAGTTTCATAGCCATTTATTTTTTTTATATTTATCTTTTTTATATTTAATGATTTAAGAATCCTGGATTTTTCATTATCCCGGAAAGCTTCTTTTTTAACGAAAGAATTTATTTTTGAAGCGTGATTTAATGAAGAATTTTTATTTTCCACAAATAGTTTGTAGAAAGTTTTATTTGCGGATTTTATTTCATTATTTTCATTGGCGAATAATGCCTTTTTCTCTTTTTTTATCGAGAATAATAAAGGAAGACCGGATATCATTTTTTCCCTCCTATTGACTTTTCACCTCCCCTATCTTTGAAATAACATTTGCAGCTTTTGTTGGATTTACCTGTGCTAATGCTTGCACTATTTCTGCTGCTGTATCAGAAGGCAGCATTAATAACGCATTGACTATTAAATCTATGCTTACTTCATCTCTGGAAAGCGCTAACGCTATTTGAGATGGTGTAGAGGAGGCGAACCATTCGGATAATTTTTTTATTCTATATTTATAATCTTCAAACATTTCCTTTTCTTTTTCAAATTTCTTTTTTTCTTCTTCCAGCTTTTGTTTTGCAATAGCAAGTTCACTTGCTTCATTGCTAAGTTGAACTGATAATTTATTCAACTCTTCAATTTGTGATTTTAATTTTTCATTTTTTATATCTATTTCTTTCATTCTATCTTCAAGTAATTTTTCTTGGATAACGTATGCATTTCCTACATCTAAATATTCATATTTTACTTTATCTTTTAATACAGGCACTTTTTGTAGCATATATGCTACAAAACTTTTCCAGTCTTCCTTTATACTTAAATTTAATGTTTTTAATCTTCCAAATTCAAAATTTATATATATTATTGTGATTACAATACCTGTTATAAATATTGACCAAAAAAATAAACCGAATAATCTCTTAAATCTACTTGGCTTTTTTACATTTTCTTCTTCTGGCATAATCCATTCCTCCTTTATTATTCTCAAAGTATAGTATATCAAATTTTTTCCTTTTTTAAAACAAATATACAAAAAAATCACACACGAAAATAAATTCGTGTGTGATTTTTCTACTTTAACTCTATATATTAAATATCATTATATATATACAGCTATTGTTAATGCTGCCATTACCACTAATGAAACTATTATAAGTAACTTCCATACAAATTTGAAGTATATTTCATATGGAACCTTTGCTATAGCCAATGCACCCATTATTACAGCACTTGTTGGGGTAAATAGATTTATAACTCCTGATGCTGATTGATACGCTGTTATAACAAGATCTCTTCCAACACCGGCAAAATCTGCTAATGGTGCCATAATTGGCATTGTTAATGTTGCAAGACCTGAAGTTGATGGAACAAGGAATGACATAGGTAAATAGAATAAATATGCAATATTTACAAATGCTACAGAACCAAGTTTAGCAAGTGTTTCTTCTCCCCAATGCAATATAGTTGCTGTCATTCCACCATCATTCATAACAACTGTAATACCTCTTGAAACACCTATAATTAATGCAACACCCAATAAATCCCTTGCGCCACTTACAAAAATATCTATGTATTCGCTTTCACTCATTTTATAAATCCTTGCAATAATTAAACTTGCTACAAAGAATAACATTGTAATTTCTCCAAACCACCAGTCACCCAATGGTATAGGATGTCCTATTATTTTTCCCAAAACAGGTATATTCATTAAAAAGTTATTAAAGTTTTCAAATATATGGATATCAAATTTCCATGCCCAAGGAATTACACCCAATACCATTACAATAAATGTTAACCCAAATATCCATAATACCTTTTTTCTTTCCTTTGTTAATTCAACTTCAAGATTTGTATTTTCATTATTGAAATGTTCTTCATGCTCTTCTTTTAAATGATATACTAATGATTTTGTTGGATCTTTTTTTACCTTATCCGCATATCTCATTACATATATAATTCCTATAATTTCAGAAGCTATTAAAATAATCAACCTTAATCCTATACCATCTCCAATAGAAATATTGGCAAAGCCGGAAGCTATTCCTGTAGCAAAAGGGTTAACAGTTGAACCGAGAACACCAAGCCCAGCTCCCAAGGCTATTGTCGCAACAGCTGTTAAAGCATCAAAACCCGCTGCAATAAATACCGGTATAATTAAAGGATAAAAGGCTATTGTTTCTTCTGCCATTCCATATGTTGTTCCTCCAAGACCAAATAATACCATTAATATTGGTATTAACAGCTTTTCTCTTCCATTTAATTTTTTCAGTACACTTGCAATTCCAGCATCAATAGCACCTGTTTTCATTACTACAGACAAAAAGCCACCTATTACAATAACAAATAACGCAATATCAACAGCATCATAAAAACCTTTAATAGGTGCATTAAAAATTTCCCATAATCCCTGAGGATTCTGTTCTATTCTATGATACGTTCCAGGAATAGGTTGTGGCTTTGATGCGTTTGGATCAACATAATCATATTGCCCTGCTGGAATAATCCATGTAAATATTGCTACAATAACGATAATGGAGAATAAAATCGTATAAGCAGTTGGCATTTTAAAACCCTTTTTTCTTTCCATTTTATACCTCCTCACAAATTTTATATATTGCTTTTGCATATATTTTTATTGCTTTGAGTAAATCATCTAATTTAATACTTTCATTTGGCTGATGCTCAGTTTTAGCGGAATCTGGAAATGTCGCACCAAAGGCTATACAATTTTTTAACGCTCTTGCATATGTTGCACCACCTGAGGATATTGGCAATGATTTATAATCTCCTGTTTCTTCTCTATATGTATTTAAAAGAATCTGATACAAAAAGTGCTCTTTTGAAAAATATACAGGTGCTAACCAATCAATTTCTTCAATTATTAAATTATATTTCTGTGCTTTTTCCTTTAATTTTTCCATTACAAATTCTTTTTCTACTGTAACGGGAATTCTTATATCAACGCCTATTTCCTGTTTATTTCCTTTAAATTCAATCTTTCCAATATTAAACTTTAAATATCCAGAATCTTCATCTTTACATTCACCAAAAATCTTCGTTGCATATGGATCTTCACCAACTTCATTGACAATAAAATCTATCATATTTGATCTATAACCTATTTTATTTAATGTTATAATTAATCTTATGATAGCATTAACCCCTTTTTCTGTATCTTTGGCATGAGCAGATTTTCCTAATACAACTAATTTTCCATTTTTTACAGTATATTCATATCCTGCATCTTCGAGTTCATTTTGTAATTTTTCCTGATCTTTGCCAGAATATTCCATTTCATCTGGAACTGCATTTAAAGCGCTTCCACCAGATATATTTAAATCACATTTTTCATTTCCAGATATTTTAAGTTGTAATAAACCTTTTTCAGCATATACTAAAGGAAATTGCGAATCAGGAGTAAAGGATATTGTTGGAATTTCTTCTTTTTCTTTATATTTTTCAATACCTCTCCATAACAATTCTTCATCGGTACCAAAAATAAATCTTATTCTCTTCTTAAATTCATAACCCATATCCTTTAAAATCTTAACAGCGTAAATTGCAGCCAGCATAGGACCTTTGTCATCCTGAACTCCACGACCATATAATATACCATCTTTTATTTCAAGAGAAAATGGATCTGTTTCCCAGTTATTTAAATCACCAGCCGGCACTACATCAAGATGCCCCAGAACACCTATTAATTCTTTTCCTTCTCCAATTTCCGCATATCCATAATAAGGATTATAAAATGTTTTAAACCCCATTCTTTCACAAATTTCAAGTGTTTTTTTCAATACATTATCAATATTTTTTCCAAAAGGAAATTCTTCTGATTCTTCTTCATTTACACTTGGAATTTTTATAACCTCCTCCAAGTCGTGAATAAAATCACTTTTGTTTGCAGATATTAATTTTTCAATATTTTCTAACATAACACACCTCCTTTGCCCAGCTTATTATACAATTAATTATAATTAACTCAAAATCCCAAAAAGGAATAAAAATAAACTTATTAAATCAAAAATAATACTCATGGTCATTTATTATATTATTTTATAAGTATGCATGAGTATGCATGAGTATGCACGAGTATGCGTATGATTATCATTTTATTATTCCTGGCGTATTTTATTATTAATATCAGAATACACTTATTAACCTATATTTTTTGTTTCTAATTAATAAAATATAAATATTGATATATTTTTTTATAAAAAAACTGCCCCGAAATTCGGGGCAGTTTTATTTATTTATTAATATGCTGGCATATCTGGCATTTCTGGTGCTTTTTCTTCTTTTGGTTCATCAACTACTAATACTTCTGTTGTTAAGAGCATTGAAGCAATTGATGCTGCATTTTGTACTGCACTTCTTGTAACTTTTGCTGGGTCGATAATTCCTTTATCGAACATATCTACAAATTCATCATTTAATGCATCATAACCGTAAGCTACTTCGTCTTTTGCCAATACTCTATCGATGATTATTGCTCCATCTACTCCAGCATTTTTAGCAATTTGTCTAATTGGTGCTTCTAATGCTTCATATACAACTTTTGCACCGATTTTTTCGTCTCCTTCTAATTCTTCTAATAATGGTTCAATAGCTTTTTTAGCTCTTAATAATGTTACTCCACCACCAGGAACTATACCTTCTTCTACTGCTGCTCTTGTAGCTGATAATGCATCTTCAATTCTGTGTTTCTTTTCTTTTAATTCTGTTTCTGTTGCAGCACCAACTTTAATAACTGCAACTCCCCCAGCCATTTTAGCAAGTCTTTCCTGTAATGTTTCTTTTTCATATTCTGAAGTTGTATTTTCAATTTGTGCTTTTATCTGTTTAATTCTTTCTTTGATGTTTTCTTCGTCACCTTTTCCACCAACGATAATTGTGTCATCTTTTCTTACTTTTACCATATCTGCTCTACCAAGGTCGTTTAATGTTACATTTTCCAATGTTAATCCAACTTCTTCACTGATTACAACGCCACCTGTTAAGATAGCTATATCCTGTAACATTGCTTTTCTTCTGTCACCAAAACCAGGTGCTTTAACTGCAACTGATTCTAATGTTCCTCTTAATTTGTTTAATACTAATGTTGATAATGCTTCACCTTCAACATCTTCTGCAATAATTACTAATGGTTTTCCAGCCTGTGCAACTTTTTCTAATACAGGAATTAATGGCTTTACTGTTGAAATCTTTTTATCTGTAATCAAGATATATGGTTCTTTCATTATTGCTTCCATTTTTTCTGTATCTGTTACAAAGTATGGTGAAATATATCCTCTATCAAATTGCATACCTTCTGTGAAATCTACAAATGTTTCCATTGTTTTTGAATCTTCAACTGTGATTACACCATCTTCGCCAACTTTGTCCATTGCATCTGCAATTAAGTTACCTATCTGTTCGTTGTTTGCTGAAATTGATGCAACATGTGCAATATCTTCTTTACTTGATAATTTTTTGCTCATGTTCTTGATTTCTTCAACAGCTTTTTCTGCTGCTTTCTGAATTCCATTTTTCATTAACATTGGATTAGCACCAGCAGCTACATTTTTCAATCCTTCTCTTATCATAGCCTGTGCCAATACTGTTGCTGTTGTTGTACCGTCACCAGCCACATCATTTGTTTTTGAAGCTACTTCTTTTACTAACTGTGCACCTAAGTTTTCAAATTTATCTTTTAATTCGATTTCTTTTGCAATTGATACACCATCATTTGTAATTGTTGGTGAACCCCAGCTCTTTTCCAATACAACATTTCTACCTTTTGGTCCTAAAGTTATTTTAACAGCATCTGCTACCTTATTAACTCCTCTTTCTAATGCTCTTCTTGCTTCTTCTGAGAATAACATTACCTTTGCCATTTCACAACACCTCCTTAGTCTTCATATTTTGCTAAAATATCATCTACGTCGATTATAATATAGTCTTCATCGTCAATTTTTATTTCTGTTCCTGAATATTTAGCAAATACTACGTGATCACCTACGTTTATTTCAACATCATCGTCAATAGTTCCAATAGCAACAACTTCTGCTCTCATTGGTTTTTCTTTTGCTGTATCTGGTAATACTATACCGCCTTCTGTTTTCTTTTCTTCAATAACAGGTTTTATTAATAATCTGTTACCAAGTGGTTTTACTTTCACACCAATCACCCTCCTTGTCCATATTTTTTATTTTTTTAGCAGTCAAGTTATCCGAGTGCTAATTTCTATTTGTATGATACTCCTTCTTGAAAAAAATTTCAAGCATTATTATAAGCGTTTATTCCTTTTTATTTTCAATTAATCGTGATTATAATTAAAATTCTAATCATTCTTCCTTTTTCCATAATATTTTATTTGCCCGATCATCAAAAATCTCTTTTATATCCTCTGGTACAGTTAATTCTTCTTTATATGTTTCAATAACCTCTATAATCAAATCCTTTGGCAATGATGAAATTACCCATAAATCACTTATTAAAACCCTGCCTTCATTTTTTACAGGAGCCTTAATAATCGAACTTTCAACTGCTTTTAAAAATATTCTTAAATCTTCTTCTTTATAAAAACCCTTACCTGTATCATTTCCATAATTAATAGGCATTTATACCCCTCCTTAAATTTGTTTTTTGTATTGTTTATTATAACATCTTTTAATTGCTATTAAATTAAAAAAGTTTTTTATATTATTTTATCTTCTTCAACCATACAAAATAACAGGTTATATATACCATTTGTATATATTGAGTATATTATATATAATGATTACTTTTTTGTAAATTACACATGTTTCTAAATCTTTTATTCGATATTCATTAATCATGATTTAACATTTCACAAATAGAAAAACATTTATTTAACACTTTCGTTTTGCTAATGTAATAAAATTGCCTGTAAATTAAATCAAATTATTTTATAATATAGTTGAAGATATTTATTTCTCCATCTTAACTCCGGATTGTGAAAAAAATAATAATATAAGATAATTTTAGTCAGAATTTAATTATTTTTAACTATAACTTAAATATAATTTGTGAAAAAAATAGCTATAAAGTTTATATATATTCATAAAACATATAAATAAAAACTTTATCTTGAGGAGGGAACGGAATGTCCGTAGAACTTGAAAGTAAGTTAAAAGAAGTAGAAGAATATATTGACTCTCTGGAACTCGAAGGGAAGGACAAAGTTACAAAGAGAAGTTATCTAATCCATGTGCTACATAGAGCACAGGAAATAATTGGTTATTTACCAATTGAGGTTCAAAAATTAATCGCTAAAAAATTAGACGTTCATGCTTCTGATGTTTATGGAGTAGTAACGTTTTATAACTTTTTTTCAATGAAACCAAAGGGAAAATATCCTATAAGTGTATGTTTAGGAACAGCATGTTATGTTAGAGGATCAGGAGATATTTTAGAAGAATTTAAAAAACAATTAGGCATTAAAGAAAACGAAACAACAGAAGATGGATTATTCAGTCTTCATGCTGTTAGATGTGTAGGAGCATGTGGTCTTGCACCAGTTGTTATGATTGGTGACGAAGTTCATGGAAGATTAACGAAAAACGATGTAAAGAAATTAATAAAAGAATACCGTGAAAGAGGTTAAGGAGGGAAATATATGCCTAAAATTAAAAGCCTTGAAGATTTATTAAAACAGAAGGAAGCTGCAAAAAATAAATTGAATTTAAGAAAAATTGCTGATAAAGACAATATAATAACTTTAAAGGTTGCAATGGGAACATGCGGAATTGCAGCTGGCGCAAAAGAAACATTTAACAAATTGGTTGAAATTGTTGAGGAAAAAGGACTTGATAATATTAGAATTATTCAAACTGGTTGTATGGGGTATTGTCATGCAGAACCTACTGTTGAAGTTTCTGAACCGGGAAAGGAACCTATATTATATGGAAAAATCAACGAAGAAAGAGCTGTTGAATTAATTGAAAAACATATATTAAACGGAGAATTGCTTCAGGATTCAATAATAGGAGAAACACACAAATCCATTAACGAGTAAGGAGGGAATATAATGCCATCATATAAATATCACATATTAATCTGTGGAGGTACAGGTTGTACATCTTCTAAAAGTGAACTTATAAAGGATAATCTTGAAAAGATTATAAAGGAAAAAAATCTTGAAAATGATGTTCAGGTTGTTAGAACAGGTTGTTTTGGATTCTGTGAACAGGGACCTATTGTAAAGTTCTTACCTGATAATACATTTTATGTTAGAGTTACACCGGAAGATGCAGAAGAATTGGTTAATGAACATATTATAAAAGGTAGAAAAGTTGAAAGATTGTTATACGTGGAACCTACAGAAAAGGAAAAAATCGACGAATCAAAGAAAATGCCATTTTATAAAAAACAAATCAGGGTTGCTTTAAGAAACGCCGGTTTAATTGATCCTGATGATATTGATGAATATATTGCAAATGATGGTTATCAGGCTTTAGCAAAAGCATTATCAATGACTCCAGAAGAAGTTGTTGAAGAAGTTAGAGAATCCGGTCTTAGAGGAAGAGGTGGAGGAGGATTCCCAACAGGATTAAAATGGGGATTTGCCCAAAAAGCAAAAAGCGATGTAAAGTATGTTGTATGTAATGCAGACGAAGGTGACCCGGGAGCATTTATGGATAGATCCGTTTTAGAAGGTGATCCACATTCAGTTATTGAAGGAATGGCTATTGCAGGTTACGCAATAGGAGCAAATCAGGGATATATTTACATAAGAGCAGAATATCCCCTTGCAGTTAAAAGACTTCAAAATGCTATTAATCAGGCAAGAGAATATGGACTATTGGGTGAAAATATTTTAGGAACTGATTTTTCATTTGATCTCGAAATAAGACTTGGTGCTGGAGCTTTTGTTTGTGGTGAAGAAACTGCTTTATTAGCTTCAATTGAAGGATACAGAGGAGAACCAAGAACAAAACCTCCTTTCCCTGCCCAAAAAGGTTTATGGGGCAAACCAACTATTATAAATAATGTTGAAACACTTGCAAATATTGCTCCTATTATTTTAAAGGGTGCAAAATGGTTTAGAAGTCTTGGAACAGAAAAATCTCCTGGAACAAAGGTTTTTGCACTAGCAGGTAAGGTTAACAATGTTGGACTTGTTGAAGTTCCAATGGGTACAACATTAAGAGAGGTTATTTTTGATATTGGTGGTGGAATTAGAGATAACAAGAAATTTAAAGCTGTTCAAACAGGTGGACCATCAGGAGGATGTATTCCTGAAGCATATCTCGATACTCCAATTGATTTTGATACATTAACTGCATTGGGTTCTATGATGGGTTCAGGTGGTATGATTGTTATGGACGAAAATACATGTATGCCTGATGTTGCAAAGTTCTATCTTGAATTCTCCGTTGAAGAATCATGTGGTAAATGTACTCCATGTAGAATAGGTAACGTAAGATTACTTGAAATATTAGAAAAGATTACTTCTGGTAGAGCAACAATAGAAGATTTAAATACACTTGAAACTTTAGGAAAAACTATAAAAGATTCTGCATTATGTGGTTTAGGTCAAACATCACCTAATCCAATATTATCCACTCTGCATTATTTCAGAGATGAATATGAAGCACATGTTCTTGATAAAACATGTCCAGCTGGAGTATGTAAGAATTTAATTACATATGTAATTGATAAGGATAAATGTGTGGGATGTACAGCATGTGCGAGAGTTTGTCCTGTAAATGCAATTAGTGGTGAAATTAAGAAACCACATGAAATAGATCAGGAAAAATGTATTAAATGCGGCGCCTGTTATGCAACATGTAGATTCGGCGCTATAGAAAAGATATAAGGAAGGAGGATGCAATATGCCAAAAATTACTATAAATTGTAAAGAGGTTGAAGTTCCTGAAAATTATACAGTTTTAGATGCTATTAATTCAATAGGTGCATATGTTCCAACATTATGTTATATGAAACTTGAAGATATAGGAATTGAAAATAAACCTGCCTCATGTAGGGTTTGTATGGTTGAAGTAGAAGGAAGAAGAAACCTTGCTCCAGCATGTGCTACTCCAGTTTTTGATGGAATGGTTGTTAAAACACATTCAAGAAGAGCTATTCAGGCAAGAAGAACTGCTGTTCAACTTTTATTATCAGATCATCCTCAGGATTGTTTAAAATGTCCTAAAAATGGTGACTGTGAATTACAGAGCCTTGCTCACGAATTAAATATTGTTTCAAATCCTTTTATGGGTAAGATGTCAACTCACAGAATTGACGAATCAGCTGCTATTATAAGAGATCCAAATAAATGTATTATGTGTAGAAGATGTGAAACTGTATGTAATGAATTCCAGACAGTTGGTGTATTATCAGCAGTTAATAGAGGATTTGATGCTGTTGTGAAACCAACTTTTGACTGGAATTTGGAAAATACCGCATGTACTTTCTGTGGTCAATGTGTTGCAGTATGTCCAACAGGAGCTCTTGTTGAAAAATCATATATTGATCAGGTCTGGGATGTAATTGAGGATCCAACAAAACATGTTGTAGTTCAAACAGCTCCTGCAGTAAGGGTTGCTCTTGGTGAAGAATTTGGTTATGAACCTGGAACAATTTCAACAGGGAAACTTGTTTCTGCATTAAAGGTTTTAGGTTTTGATAAAGTATTTGATACTAATTTTAGTGCTGATTTAACTATAATGGAAGAAGCTTCTGAATTTAAAGAAAGACTTGAAAATGGTGGATATATGCCTATGCTTACAAGTTGTTGTCCAGGCTGGGTTAAATTCTTAGAACATCAGTTCCCTGATTTATTAGAAATGCCATCAAGTGCTAAATCACCTCAGCAAATGTTTGGTGCAATAGCAAAAACATATTATGCACAAAAAGCAGGAATTGATCCAAAGGATATAGTTGTAGTTTCAGTTATGCCATGTCTTGCTAAAAAATATGAAGCAAACAGGGAAGAAATGAGAGATTCAGGTTATAAAGATGTTGATTATGTAATTACTACAAGAGAATTGGCAGATATGATCAGAGAATCAGGTATTAACTTCCAGAATTTACCCGAAGGTGAATACGATAATCCATTAGGCGAGTCAACAGGTGCTGCTGATATATTCGGTAGAACAGGTGGTGTTGCAGAAGCTGCATTAAGAACTGCTTATGAATGGATTACAGGAGAAGAATTAAAAGATGTTGATTTTGAAGCTTTAAGAGGTTATGAAGGAGTAAGAATTGCTGAAGTTGATATTAAAGGTCAAAAAATCAGAATTGGTGTTGCTCATGGTTTAGGTAATGTTAGAAAATTGTTAGAAGATATCAGAGAAGGTAAAGTTGAGGTACATCTTATTGAAGTAATGGCATGTCCTGGCGGATGTGTTGGTGGTGGAGGACAACCTTATCATCACGGAGACTTTAATATCATCAAAAAGAGAATGGAAGCTATTAATAAAATCGATAAAAGCAAACCTATTAGAAAATCACATGAAAATCCATCTATTAAAAAATTATACGATGAATTCCTTGAAAAACCTCTCAGTGAAAAATCACATAAATTATTACATACAAGATATTTTGAAAGAGAATGGTTATGATATAATAAAAGCGGGGATTTCTACCCCGCTTTTTATAAATATTAAGGAGGGATTGGATGTATACTTATAGTCTTATTGTTATTGCAGACTCTGAAGAAGATGCTATTAAAAAAGCTTCTAAATACGCTGGAAGATATGGTGATCATAATGTATCTTCATGTATTTCATATGCAAGTGAAAGCAAATTATTTGAAGATACCGTCCAGGAATTAATTTCTTTATATAAAGGTTTATACAATGCATCTGAAAATATGATTAAGCGTTTTGAAGGAAAGGTCCCTGAAGATGATTTTATTTTTAATACTTTAAAGGAAAATCTTGAAAGATATGAAAGAGGGAGTTATGCTTATCCCGAAGAATGGAAGCTTGTCTTTCATGATGGTAGAGATTTTGAACATATAGACGATTATTCTTTTTTTGAAAATATAAAAAATAATACAAATCATGAAAATTTATATCTTTTAATAATTGATATACCATAATATATAAATAAAAGGGGGATATCCCCCTTTTATTTTATTCTGCGGCAGGTTCATTAAATGTTCTTCCTGCTAATTCTCTATCAAGCATAAATAATCCATTTGGACTATCTTTAATCATTTTTAATTTAGCTATTATTTCTTCATCATTTGCTTCTTCTTCAACCTGTTCATCAATATACCATTGTAAGAAATTAAATGTAGCTCTATCTTTCTCTTTTTCTGCTAAATCAACTAACTCATTTATACATTTTGTTATATGCTTTTCATGTTCCAATGTTTCCTCAAATGCATTTAATGGTGATTCCCAGTCCTTTTTAGGTTCTTTTATAGTATATAATTTTACTTCTCCACCTCTTGAAAGTAAATAATTATAAAACTTCATTGCATGAAACATTTCTTCTTCATACTGAACCTTCATCCAGTTTGCAAAACCTTTTAATCCTATTTTTTCAAAATATGCTGACATTGATAAATATAAATATGCAGAGAACATTTCTTCGTTAATTTGTTTATTTATAGCTTCTTCCATAACTTTTGAAATCATACTATCCCTCCCATTTAGTTTTGAATCCTAATTAATTATACCATGATAATAATATGTATTTATTATTAACCCCATATTTTTTGTTACAATTTTTCATTTTACCGTATAGAAGTGTTACTTTTTTGTATTTTTATGGTATAATATGTAATGAAAAAAATACCTAGGGGGGTATAGGGGCCGCCGCAACGGTAACGTCTGCCGTGCGGCTCTCTTTTTTATTATTACTTTTTATTTTTCTTCTTTTTTCTTTTTACTTTTATCTTTGCATTTGGATATTTCCCTTTTAATTCTTTTTCCATTTCTTCATCTGTTTTATCAACTATTTCAAAATCTATTTCCGCTGTTAATTTATTTGCATTTTTTACCCTTACCTTTATTTTATCTCCTAATTTATAAACTTTCTTTTTTCTATCTCCAACAAGAACATTTAATTTTTCATTATAAACATAATAATCATCCATAGAGGATACATGAACAAGACCCTGTATAAATTTATCCGGTATTTCCACAAACAAACCAAATTTGGTTACATTAGTTATGTATACTTCAAAGATTTCATTCATATGGTCTAAAATATACTCTACCTTTTTCATATCCGCAAGATCCCATTCCGCTTCATTTGCTACTCTTTCTCTTTTTGAACTGTGAGAAGCTATTTCAGGAAGCTTTTCTGTATATTTCTCTATATCTTTTTTTGAAAGCGTTCCTTTTCCTTTTAGATATTTTTTCAATAATCTATGTACAATCAAATCAGGATATCTTCTTATTGGTGATGTAAAATGCGTATAATTTTCAGATGCAAGACCAAAGTGTCCTACATTTAAATCTGAATATACTGCTCTTTTTAAAGAGCGAACCAATAATTTCTGTATACTTTTTTTCAATGGATGATCTTTAAGATGTTCCAATAAATCCTGTAATAATTTTGGATGTATATTCTTTGGAAATCTGTATCTCAAACCTATAATTTCAAGATAATTTTTTAGTTGTAAAAGCATATCCGGATCAGGTTCTTCGTGAATTCTATATATAAACGGCAATCCCTGCGAATCAAATATAGAGGCTATAGTTTCATTAGCTTTAATCATAAATTCTTCAATTATTACTTCTGAAATGCCTCTTTCAACAGGAATTATATCCTTTACGTTGCCATTTTCATCAAATATAAATTTTACTTCTCCACCTTCAATATCAAGAATAGCTCCTCTTCTTCTCCTGTTTTCCCTGATTATCTCCATTAATTCTTTCATCATTTCTAATTGTGGTCTCAACCAGCCTATTTCCTTTTCAAGTTCCTCATCTGCTTCATTTGATAATAGTTTATTTACTTTGCTATATGTAAGCCTTTTTTTACTCCTGATAACTCCGTTATATACATTAAAATCTACAACATCACCATTTTCATCTATTTCCATAAGCAATGACATGGTGAGTCTATCTTCATTTTCAACAAGAGAACATATCCAATCTGAAAGCTCATGAGGCAACATTGGAATTACAGTATCTATTAAATAAACACTTGTTCCTCTTTTAAATGCTTCTTTGTCAAGGTTGGAATTTTCCTTTACATAATGAGAAACATCAGCAATATGAACACCTAATAAATAATTTCCATTATCTAATTTCTTTATTTGAACTGCATCATCAAAGTCTTTTGCAGTATCTCCATCTATTGTAAAGATAATTTCATCTCTAAAATCTTTTCTACCTTTTAAATCCTTATCCTGTACTGTATTTGGTATCTTTAAAGCTTCATTCATTACATTTTTTGGAAATACTCCAGGCTCAGGAAGCTCATGTTTTATAATAACTATTGGTAAATCTACTTTTGGATCATTTGTGTCACCTATTATTTTTGTTATCTTTACCTCAGGATTTTTACCACCATATTTTATTATTTCAGCTTCTACAACCTGTCCTGGTTTAGCATCATTAAAGTTTTCAGGAGCTACATAAAAATCTGTGTTTATTTTTTGATCTATAGGAATAATAAAACCAAATAATTTTTTCTTTTCAAATATTCCTACAACCTTTTTCATTCCTCTTTTTAATACTCTTACAACTTTTCCTTTTGGCAAGTCTCGCCATGTTCCAATTATTTCCACCAATACTGTATCTTTATGCATTGCGTCTTTAGCATTTTCAAGAGTTATGGCTATTTCTTCTCCACCTTTTATGGTTACAAATGCCATACTTCCTCTTCTTGTAAATTCTATAATTCCTATTTTCATATTTTTTCCTGGTAAACAATATTTGTTTTTAGAATTTTTGTAGATTTCTCCGTTATCCATCATTTCTTTTAACGCATCTCTTACCTTTTTTCTTTCTTCCTTTGTTTTAGCCTTTAATTTATTATATATTTCTTTTTGTAGTAATGGCTTTTTTTCAATTAACTGTATAACTTTTTTTTGTATATTTTTTACCATTTTTCTTCCTCCTAATACGGTTCGTTATGTAAATTATCTTTTTCATAAAATAATGTTATTTTTGGATCGAACATTAATTTTATTGTCCCAACTGGACCATTTCTCTGTTTTCCTATAATTAACTCTGACTCATGTGGGTGATTTAATATAAGATTTTCTCCATTATCATCCTGATTCTCTTTTTTATTATCCTTCTTCCTTTTATAATATGCATCTCTGTATAAAAACATTACCATATCGGCATCCTGCTCTATAGCCCCTGATTCCCTTAAATCACTTAAACGCGGTCTTTTATCTTCTCTCTGCTCTACTGCTCTTGAAAGCTGAGAAAGAGCAACTATAACTACATTTAATTCTCTTGCCAGCAATTTCAATGAACGTGAAATTTCCGAAATTTCCTGTTGTCTGCTTTCACCACTTCTTGATTTAGATGACATCAATTGAAGATAATCTATAAAGATTGCTTCTATTCCATATTCTCTTTTCATTCTCCTCGCTTTTGCTCTTAATGTTCTTGGATCAAGCCCCGGCTCATCATCAACCACTATTTTTGATTGGGATAATTTATGTGCGGCATTAACCAATTTATTCCAATCTTCATTGTTTAACATACCTGTTCTAACTTTTTGTAAATCCACATGTGCTTCAGCACATAATATTCTTTGCACAAGCTGTTCTTTCGACATTTCAAGGTTAAACATTGCTATTGGGATTTTATATTTTATTGCAAGATTACTTGCCACATTTAATGCAAATGTTGTTTTACCCATTGATGGACGAGCTGCGATAATGATTAAATCAGATTTATGAAATCCCGAGGTAAGGCGATCTAAAGAAATGAACCCTGTAGGTAGACCTGTAACGAGAGCATTTGGTTCAACTGAAGCACGTTTTTTTAATTCATCAAGTTTTTCAAAAACATCGTGAATTATGTTCGGAACTGAATCATATGTTCTCGTTGCTCGTGATTCCGCTATTTCAAATATCTTTTTTTCTGCAAAATCAAGAATTTCTTCCGCTTCACCAATTGTTTTTGTTGCTTCAACTATTTCTGAACTTGCAGTTATAAGGCTTCTTAATAATGACTTATCCTTTACGATTTTTGCATAATATAAAGCATTTGCAGGTGTTGGAACAACTTCAGCCAGATAAATAAGTTTATCTTCTCCACCTGCTCTTTCAAGCAAATTTGCATTTCTTAAACTTTCCATAACAGAAATTGCATCAACAGGCAATCCTCTATCAAATAAATCCTCTATAATTTTAAATATAATTTGATGTTGTTGATTATAAAAATCATGTGAACGTATTTCTTCCAGAATATCCGGTAATATTTGCGGGTCAAGAAAAATACTACCTAAAAGCGCCTCTTCTGCTTCCTGACTATGGGGTGGAGTTAATTCTTTATTCAATGTTAATACCTCCTTTTACAACTCATGATATAATTATAATACTTAATTGTAAAATTTACAAGGAGGAATAAGTGAATGATTGCCAATATATTATTCTACGCTGGTGTAATTTTAATAATTAACTCTATGTATTTATTTAATAGTTCTGCTAAGGAATTAAGAAAAGGTTACTTAAAAAAAGAATCTGTTATACAAAAAAATGATAAACACGCTTTCATCTCACTTGTCATAGCTATTGTATTGTTTATAATTGTTGCTATTTTCTTTTAAAAGAAATATTTTTTTAAAAATAATATGTTAAAATTCTTTGCTATTCATGGCGGTCGCGGCACCCGCCTTAACAAAACAAGGAGGTGTTTTCTTTGAAAACTAAAAACATGGTATTGGCAGGTGTAGTTGCGGCATTATATGTCGCATTAACTGTGGTATTACAACCTATTAGTTACGGTCCTATGCAGGTAAGGATTTCAGAAGCTTTAACCGTTTTACCTTTTTTAAATCCTATTTTTATTCCTGCATTGTATATTGGAGCTATGTTAGCTAATATTTTTGGTGGATTTGGCGCAATTGATATCTTTCTTGGCAGCGCTTTGACTTTAGTAGCCGCATATTTAACCTATAAAATGCCAAATAAATATCTTGCACCATTGCCACCTGTAATTGTTAATGCATTTGGTGTTTCTGCTTATGTTGCTCCTCTTGCACATGTTCCATATTGGTCAACTGTATTATGGATTGGTATTGGAGAAGCAATAGCATGTTATGCACTTGGATTACCTCTTTTAATTCTCTTAGAAAAAAGAGGAATATTAAACTTTAATAAAGCTACAGAATAATGCACAAAGGCTCCCGTAAGGGGAGCCTTTGATTTTTAAGCATTATGAGGTGCAACTATGACGGCGTATCAATAGTTGTCAGGCCATTCCAAGATAGGCTTTTTGTACACTTTCATCCTTCAATAATAAATCTGAATCATTTTCAAGTATAATATTTCCTGTTTCAAGCACATACCCATAATGGGATACTCTTAATGCCTGAGCAGCATTTTGCTCAATTAATAAGATAGTTCCTCCATTTTCATTTATAACCTTTATAATATCAAACACTTCAGAAACAAGTACAGGTGCTAATCCTAACGATGGTTCATCCATCATTATAATTTCAGGTTTACTCATAATTGCTCTACTAATAGCAAGCATTTGCTGTTCTCCACCTGATAATGTTCCTCCTAATTGTTTTAAACGTTCCTTTAATCGCGGGAATAAATTATATACCCATTCTAAGTCTCTTTCTATACCTTCTTTATCTTTTCTATTATATGCACCCATCATAAGATTTTCATATACTGTTAAATTCGGGAATATTCTACGTCCTTCTGGAACAAGAGCTATACCCATTCTTGTAATTTCATGTGAACTTTTTCCTGCAATATTATTTCCCTTATAGAGTATTTCACCGCTTTTTGGTTTTACAAGCCCGGCAATAGCTGAAAGGGTTGAGGTTTTTCCGGCACCATTGGCACCAATAAGGGTTATAATCTTCCCTTTTGGAACCTTTATGTTAATTCCTTTTACAGCATGTATAGCTCCATAATATATGTTTAAATCTTTAATTTCAAGTACTATTTCATTATTATTCTGCTTTTGCATTCTTCCACTCCTCTCCAAGGTATGCCTCAATAACCCTTGGATTCTTTTGAATCTCTTCAGGCTTACCTTCAGCAATTATTGCACCATAATCGAGAACAAGTATTCTTTCACACACTCCCATAACAACCTTCATATCGTGTTCTATTAAAAGTATGGAAAGATTAAACTCATCTCTTATTTTTCTAATAAAATGCATTAATTCTTCAGATTCCTGTGGATTCATACCTGCTGCTGGTTCATCCAATAACAATACTTTTGGATGCGTTGCCAGAGCACGTGCAATTTCTAATTTTCTCTGTAACCCATAAGGTAATGCTGATGCTTTTTCCTCTGCAAGATGTAATAATCCAACCTTTTCTAATAATAACAATCCTTCTTTTATCATTTCTTTTTCTTTACTTAAATATCCAATTTTTGTAAGAGCCTTTATAAACCACATTGGCGAACTACCCTTTGGCTTTTTACCATGCTTTTTCATTATTTTATCCACATCGCTATTTGAAAGCATATGATGTTGAGCAACTATAACATTTTCTAAAACTGTCATATCCTGAAATAATCTAATGTTCTGAAATGTCCTGGCAATTCCAAGATGCGTAATTTCATGTGGTCTAAATGGCGTGATATCAATACCATCAAAAATTACCTTGCCTTTTGTAGGGATATAGATACCTGTAATAACATTAAATGCTGTTGTCTTACCGGCTCCATTAGGACCTATTAAGCCCAATAATTCTCCTTCATATAATTGATTATGAAAATCGTTAACTGCTATAAGCCCTCCAAATTGCATTGTTATGTGATTCATTTCAAGAATTTTTTTCATCATTCATCACCTTCTTTACCTAAATAAACCTCTGCTAAGGAAGGTTTTTTCACTTCTATTTTCAAGAATTTTAATATTCTCTCCCATGTAAGTTCGCTTCTTCCCATAATACCCTTCTGCCAGAATATCATCAGGAAGATAAATATTGCAGAAATAACAAGCATTCTCATTCCGGGAATACCTGGAACATGCATACCAAAAATATCAAATGGTTCTTCTAAAGCTCTTAAATATTCAAACATAAGAGCAAATACTCCTGCACCTATAACAGAACCTGTAATACTTCCTAAACCTCCAAGAACAACCATTATTAATACATAGAATGTCAATAACGGACCAAATGTTGTAATCCTTGGATCAATTGTTGTAAGCCAATGAGCATATAATGCTCCTGAAATACCTGCAAAGAATGCACCAAAAACAAAGGCCAATAACTCATGTTTAAATACATTTATACCCATTGATTCTGCAGCTATTGAGTCTTCTCTTATAGCAATCAAAGCCCTTCCATATGAACTCTTAACAAGACTGATAATAGCGATTAATGTAACCAATAACCAACCCCATGCCCAATATACATTTGTGTAATTAGGAAGTCCTTTTAATCCAAGAGGACCATTGGTAACGCTAATCATATTATTTGCTGCAACCCTTGCTATTTCAGCAAAACCCAAACTTGCAATTGCAAGGTAATCACCTGATAATTTCAAAGTAGGCCATCCAATTAGAAATGCAAATACAGCTGCAATTACTCCTCCAGCAATTGTTGCTACCAAAAATCCTGAATGAAGATTTAATAACCATGGCTGAATTGGCATAATTATATAAGACATTTCCTTTTGCATTGGTTCAAGGGTTAATAATGCTGATGTATAAGCACCTAATAACACAAATCCAGCATGTCCCAATGAGAATATACCTGTAATACCATTTATTAAATTCAAACTAACTGCCATTATTGCATAAATAGGTATTAAAGTAATAATTCTTAATGTGTAATCATCAAAGCTATTATTGGCATAAGATAAAAAAAGCGTAAATATAACAATAGCTATTATATTTAATATCCAGTTTAATTTTTTCATACTCATGCTATCACACCTTTACCACAGATTTTTTACCCAATAATCCATCGGGTTTTATTAAAAGAATGATAATAAGGATAATAAAAGCAAAGGCGTCCCTGTAACCTGCTGCAGATGGCATTAATGCAACAAGGAATATTTCCATAATTCCTAATAAAAATCCACCAACAACAGCACCAGGAATAGAACCTATTCCACCAAGAACAGCTGCAATAAATGCTTTAAGACCGGGCATAAATCCCATATATGGAAATACGTTAGGATATCTCATAGCCCACATAATACCTCCAGCTGCTGCCATTGCTGAACCCAATGCAAATGTAAAACCAATTACCATATCCACATTAATACCCATTAATGATGTTGTAGGTATATCTGAGGAAATTGCCCTCATAGCCATACCAATTTTTGTTTTATATACTATCCAGAAAAGGATTAAGAACAATACAGCTGTTATTATGAAAACCATAAAGGTTAAAACTGGTATTCTTGCCCCTCCAATTGTAAATGTTTTATTTAATATCCATTTGTTATTTTCATTAAAAACTGCTGTAAATGATTTTGGAACTGCACCAAAAACAACAACAGCTATACTTTCTAAAAAGAAACTCATACCAATTGCTGTGATTAACGCGGAAATTCTAGGAGCGTTTCTCAAAGGTTTATATGCAATTCTATCTATAAGGAAACCAAGAAATGCAGCTCCTAAAACACCAATAATTACGGAGAGCCATAGGGGAGAACCTACCAATGATGCATAAAACGCAAAATAAACACCCATCATCATAATGTCACCATGGGCAAAATTTATAAGTCTTAAAATCCCATAGACCATTGTATATCCAACGGCTAATAATGCATATAATCCTCCAAACATTAAGCCATTAAATAAATTTTGAAGAAAAATTGAACCACTCACAAAAACACCTCCATTTCAATCAATAAAAAACCCCGGAGTGACCGGGGAATTAAAGCTAAAATTATTTTTCAGCAGGATTTACTGTAGTTACATATGTAAATTCTCCATTTTTAACCATATCAACTACAACTGATTTTTCAGCATCACCATTTTTGTTAATAGTAATCATACCTGTTGCACCAGGGAAGTTTTTAACTTCTCTAATTGCTTTAGCAATAGCTTTTGGATCTGCTTTCCCGGCCATCTCAATAGCTTTTCTCATAACTAAGTATGCATCAAATCCCAAAGCATGCATAGCACCTGGTTTTGTTCCAAATTTTTCTATAAACTTTTCAACAAATACCTTTGTCATTTCTGTTGCTGCACCATCTGGATGGAAATGTGTTGTGTAATATAATCCTTCTACTGCATCTCCACCGATTTTTATTAATTCTTCTGCTTCTGCACCGTCACCAGCAAGTATTGGACCATTGTATCCTAACATTCTTGCCTGTCTTGCAAATAATGAAATTTCTGGATAATATCCTGTGATATATAATACATCTGGATTTTTATTTAATGCATCTGTTAATTGAGCACTAAATTCCTGGTCACCTGTTTTAAAGAATTCAATAAAGTAATTTCCGCCAAGTTCTTTAAATTTCTTTTTGAAGAAATTAGCTAAACCAACACTGTAATCCTGTTCAACATCAATAAATACTGCTGCTTTCTTTGCTTTTAAATTATCAAATGCGAATATTGCTGCTGCAGCACCTTGATATGGGTCGATAAAACATACACGTGAAACATATTTTTTACCTGTTGTAACTAATGGATTTGTTGATGAAGAAGTTAACATAGGAATATGTTTTCTTTCGGCAACTGCACCACCTGCTAATGAATGAGCACTTGCAACTTCACCAATAATTGCTACAACCTTGTCTTTGTCAATTACCCTACTTACAGCATTTGCAGCTTCTGTTTTTTCGGATCTGTTATCAACAAGTACTAAATCAATTTTCTGACCCAATACTTCTGGATACATTTCATGTGCTAATTCAATTCCCTGCCAGCTCATTTCACCAAATGCTGCAATACCACCGGTCATTGGTAAAACAACACCAATTTTAATGTTTGCAAATACAACGAGACTTAAAACTAAAACCATCGTCAATAAAAACTTCTTCATAGAATCCCTCCCTTAATATTACAAATGTAAAATCTTGGTTATATTTTACCACACTTTAATATAACTGTCAAGTATGAAAAAAATTTCATTTATTTTATTAACAATCAAAATATTTTATTAACATAGCGAACCTTTTTATCCAAAAAAAACACATAATATTCTTTATATATATGTTTTATGTATATACAAACTTCAAAGGAAATCTATTTATTCTAAACAAAGCAGCAAAAAAGTAATATAAAAAATAAAAAGAATTTCATAAACTTTAAAAGATTTATGATATACTTAGTTTTTGAATAGATTAGAGGGAGGATTTATTTTGAATATACAGAAATGGTTATTTTCAAGCGGTGTATTACATAGAGTAAGAAAACCTGCAAGATATATTGGCGGAGAATATAATATTATAAAAAAAGATTTAAATAATAAAATAAGAATAGGTCTTATGTTTCCAGACCTATATGAAGTTGGTATGTCTCACACAGGGTTTCAAATATTATTAAATGAATTTAATTCTTTTGAGAATGTGTATGCTGAAAGGATTTTTTTACCCTGGAAAGATATGATTGAAGAGATGAAAAAACACAATATTCCTTTATATTCTCTTGAAACATTTACTCCTATAAAAGATTTTGATTTAATAGGAATTACCTTGCAATATGAGCTATCTTATACCAATCTATTACATTCGTTAAAACTTGGAAATATACCTGTCTGGTCAAAAGATAGATCCGAAAATGATCCTATAATTATTGCCGGAGGACCGAGCGCTTCAAATCCTGAACCATTAAGGGATTTTATTGATGTTTTTTTTAATGGTGATGGCGAAGAGGTTTCTGAAGATATTATAAAAATAATTTCAAGTGATGTTTCAAGAGAAGAAAAACTTAAAAAATTTCACGAAACGGAAGGATTTTATGTGCCAAAATTTTATCCTGTTGAAGAAAATAATTATGGTTTTTATATTCCAAAATTTAAAGATAGAGTTAAAGTAAGAAAGGTTAGAGATTTAAATACGGTGAAATTTCCGGTTAATCAAATAGTCCCAAAGATTAAAACTATTCACAACAGGGCTATAATAGAGGTTATGCGTGGTTGCGATAGAGGCTGTAGATTCTGTCACGCGGGTTTTTATTATAGACCTGTAAGAGAAAGGACAGCCAAGAGCATAATTGATTTATCCTACAAAACACTTGAAAGTACCGGTTATAATGAAATTTCACTATTATCTTTGAGTACTCTGGATTATAGTGATTTAGAAAGTGTTCTTGATGAATTAAATGATTTTTTAAAAGAAAACAGAATTTCAATTTCTTTACCTTCAAGCAGGGTTGATAGATTTGGTATAGAAATTGGAAGTAAGATTTCTGGAGCCCGAAAAACAGGGTTAACCTTTGCTCCCGAAGCTGGTTCACAGAGATTAAGAGATATAATAAACAAAAATTTAAGTGAAGAAGAAATTATTAATGTCGCTAAATTTGCCAAAGAAGCTGGCTGGAGAAGAATAAAACTATATTTTATGATTGGATTGCCAGGAGAAACCGATGAAGACGTAAAAGCTATTGTTGAATTAGCTCGAAAAATAAAAAAAGAGGCCAAATTAAAGGATATTACTGTTAATGTCTCGATTTTTATTCCAAAACCACATACTCCTTTTGAAAAAGAACGGTTTGTACAACCAAAAGAGGTTAAGGAAAAAATAAAAATATTAAATGAAGTAAGGAAATTCGCAAGATTAAACATCCATGACCCTTACGAAAGTTTAATTGAAGCATTGTTATCTCGTGGAGATAGTAAAATTGGAAAGGTTATTTATGATGCAGCCTTTGAAGAAGGTGCCATTTTCGATGAATGGGAAGAAGAATTCGATTTTAGAAAATGGGCAAGAGCTATAAACAAAAATAATATAAATACATCTCTTTATTTAGATGAAATAAATACAGATGAATTGCCATGGAAAATCGTGGACATTTTAATAACCGAAGAATTTTTAAAATTTGAAGAAAAAAAAGCTGAAGAAGCAAAAACTACTGAAGACTGCAGATGGGATAAATGTTCTTTATGTGGTGTGTGTATAAAGACTGGATTAAATAATATATTAATGAAGCAGGTGAAAAGATGAAAGAGTTTGAATATTTAAAGGATCTTGTCTTTAATGCTGGAAGAAAGCTTTTGGAATGGCGTGAAGAAGAGTTTTCTGTTAATACTAAATCTTCGAAATTTGATCTGGTAACTTCTCTTGATTTTAGAGTTCAGGATTTCTTATATAATGAATTAACTAAAAAATTTCCTGAAATAGGATTTTTGGCTGAAGAAGATGGTTTTGACAAAAAACCTTCAACTAAAGGATACTGGGTTATTGACCCAATAGATGGAACTGTTAATTTTGCAAAAGGAATTCCAAATTTCTGCATTTCCGCTGCATATGTTGAAGATGATGAACCATTATATGGTGTTATATATGCACCTGTTATGAATCAATTAATATATGCTGAAAAAGGAAAAGGAGTATATGAAAATGGCAAAAAGGTAATTCCTCATTGGAATAAAGATATTGAAAGTTCTATGATATCTTTAGGAAATTTACGTGGTCATACATATAAATTTTTCCGTGCTCTTGAAAACAATGTAATGAGAGTGAGACTGTTAGGTACTGCTGCTTTACAAATTGCATATGTGGGAACTGGAAATCTTGATGCATTTATTTCTGTAAAAGGAAATTCATGGGACGTTGCTGCAGGATATATTATTGTAAAAGAAGCTGGAGGAATAATTACAGATTATTCCGGAAACAAAGCTACAATCTTTAATAAAAAAGCTATTTATTCTAATCCATATATACATGAAAGATTATTAAAAATTATACAGGGGGTGCAAATATGAAGGCGTTGATATTGTGTGCTGGTAAAGGTACAAGGTTAAGACCTTTAACATTTACAAATGCAAAACCATTAATTCCTATTGCAAACAAACCAACTATTGTATATAGTCTTGAAATGATTAAGGAAGCTGGTATTACAGAAGTTGGTATTGTTGTAAACCCAGATAATAAAAAGGATTTTGAAGCCACTTTAGGAACTGGAGAACAACTTGGTTTAAACATAACATATATCGTTCAAGAAGAACCTAAAGGATTGGCTCATGCTGTTGCTATCTCAGAAGATTTCTTAAAAGATGATGAATTTTTAATGTATTTAGGTGATAATCTGGTAACTGTAGATTTAAAAAAGTTCGTTGAAGAATTTAATAATGAAAATATGGATTCATTTATTCTTTTAACTCCTGTAGAAGATCCTTCAAGATTTGGTATTGCTGTTTTAAAAGATAATAAGGTTATAAAGGTTGTTGAAAAACCAAAGGATCCTCCATCGGATTTAGCAATTATCGGTGTATATATATTTAAACCTGTTGTTTTTGAAGCTATTAAAAATATTAAACCATCATGGAGAGGCGAATTGGAAATTACAGATGCTATTCAATGGCTACTTGATAATGAAAAAAATGTAGGGGCACATATTATATATGGCTGGTGGAAGGATACAGGAAAACCAGAAGATTTGATTGAAGCCAATAGAAAAATATTAGAACAGTTAAAAGATAGCAGAAATGAAGGTATTGTTTATGAAAACTCTTCAATTCACGGTAATGTGGTAATTGGAAAGGGTGCAAGAATTTTAAATAGCGTTCTTAGAGGTCCAATAATTATAGGAGATAATGTGCTTATTTCAGATTCATATATAGGTCCTTATACAAGTATAGGAACAGGAGTTACAATTGAAAATGCTGAAATAGAAAATTCTATAATACTTGATAATGCAACAATTGCACATCTTGAAACAAGATTGGATTCAAGTATAATTGGAGCAAATGCAACAGTGGTTCACAGCGATAGAAAACCAAAAACTATAAGACTTGTTGTTGGTGATTATTCAAAAATAGAAATACCAAGATAAATATATTCAATTCCCGGCTTTATTGCCGGGAATTTTTATTTCTTGAAAATTATAATAATTGAGAAAAATATAAGTTCATGATTTGATTTCGTTGTAGATTGAAAAAAATAAAAGTTCTTTAAAAATATCATTCTAGAAAACTTCCTGTTTTTTTGTCCCTCTTCATTCGCAGTTTTTTTCGGGCAATCTTCGAGCATTCGTTCATCTTTTTATTCAGTTTTCTTTTATGTTTTACTTATATAATAAAATATAATAAGAAATAAGAAAATAGAAATAATAATATGAGCGAAAACTTGAAAATTCCCGAAAAAATTCGAAGTGGAGCCGGACAAAATCACACAGATGTGATTTTGAGTGAAGACGAACATGGACGTGAGTCTGCAACGGCCGGCGGGAACGAGAATTTTTGAGGATTAGAATTTTCTACCGTTTGAGCGATTATTATTATTTCTATTTTTAAAAAAAGCTTTTGAGGATTAGTGCTCAAGTCGTATGAATGAACTTTTATTTTTTTCAAACTATTCTATAATCCACTCGCGAGAAATTTCTATAAAAGCATATATATTCTCAACTCCGTAATACCTTCTAAATAAGTAAAAATCAAAAATTAGATAAAAATAGCGCGTAATATTTTATAAATAGCTTTAATAGCCTTGAGTAACTGTTTTAATGATTATGTTTTTTATTAAAGAAGTGATATAGTACACATGGTGAAAATATATTATTGGAGGTGCAGCTATGATTAACTTTTTTAAAGTGGATAAAATTCCTGAAGAGTATGATTTTTTAGATATTATGGTTGTTGATATTTTCGGAAGATTAAAGCACGTTACTCTTCCAAAGAGTTATGTTTCAGAAAAGACTTTTAAAGAAGGTATCGGTTTTGATGCTTCTAACTTCGGTTTTGCCAAGGTTACTGATTCAGATATGGTGGCTATTCCTGATTTATCAAAAATCTTTGTCGAAGAAAATGAAGGAATGAAAATTGTTCATGTTTTATCAGATGTAATCAGTCCTTCAACCGGTAAATTTTTTGCACAATATCCAAGAAGCATTGCTAAAGAAACTTTAAAATATATAAAAGAAAGCGGCATTGCAGATGATGCAAAAATGTTAGTTGAATTGGAATTTCATATATTTGACGGTATAACCTTTAAAACTGGCGAAACAGAATCATATTACTTCCTTGAAAATGATGAAGGACTCGGTTATGAAGACAATCAGCCAAAAACTTATGGTTCATCATATCATTTAAATGAACCTTATGATATTCATTTCACTTTAAGAAATGAAATTGTTAAATCACTTGAAAATGCTGGTATTCCTGTAAAATACCACCATCACGAAGTTGGTATTGCACAACATGAAATTGAATTGAATTTCATGAGTCTCGTTGATGCTGCAGATAACGTTACTTTGGCAAAATATATAATAAGAAAAATAGCTGAAAGATACGGATTATATGTAACCTTTATGCCAAAACCTATGTTTAATATGGCAGGAAATGGTATGCACGTTCATCAATACCTTGAAAAAGATGGAAAGAGCTTGTTTGTTGGTGATGAATTGTATAATTTAAGCGAATTGGCTTTAAATTATACTGCCGGTATTTTAAATCACAGTTTAACAGGTTCGTTGTTATCCTGGTCAAATCCTTCAACTAATTCATACAAAAGACTTGTTCCAGGTTTTGAAGCACCTATTTCTGCTTCATTTTCAAAAGGTAGCAGAAGCGCAGCTGTAAGAATTCCTGGATATTTAAGCAAGGCTGATACAAGAATTGAATTTAGAACTGGCGATGGCTCAGCAAATGTTTATTTCTTCCTTTCTGCAATGGTTTTAGCAGGTATTTCTGGCATAGAAAAGAAGCTTGATCCCGTAGAATTAGGCTTCCATTCTAAAGGAGAAAATGAAAAGGTATTCCCTCTTGATTTAAGATTGGTAATGAAAGGTCTTAAAGATGACAAAGATTATTTAAAAACATTCCCTGAAGAATTAATTAATAAATGGTATGACACTAAAATGAAAGAAGCAAATCTTATTTATTCAATTCCTGTTTCAAAAGAATTTGAAATGTATTTTGAACTTTAATAATAAAATAAGGCTGGCTTTAAGCCAGCCTTATTTTATTGAAAATGCTTTTTTAGCATTGTTTAATAGTATTTCCGATGTTTCATCAATTGATATTTCCTTTATTTCTGCTATTTTTTCAATAACGTATTTTACATATAACGGATTGTTTCTTTTGCCTCTATATGGAACAGGGGTTAAAAATGGGGAATCTGTTTCCGGTAATATCATTTCAATTGGCGTATTTTTTACAACTTCTACAAGCTTATGATTGTTTTTAAATGTAATTGGTCCATCTATTCCAATATAAAATCCCAGATCAAGGAATTTTCTTGCCGTTTTCCAATCTGAAGAGAAGCAATGAACTACACCTAATTTATCTGGAATCCCATTTTCAACTAATAGATTAAATGCATCTTCATATGCTTCCCTGATATGTAAAATAACAGGCAAGCCAATTTCTTTTGCAATTTCTAATTGATTTATAAAAGATTTATACTGATCTTTTTTTGTTGTGTATTCCCTATAATAGTCAAGACCTATTTCACCAATTGCAATAACCTTTTCATTTGATGCAAGAATTTTTATTGTGTCAAAATCTTTATTGCTTAAATTAGATGAATCATTTGGATGAATACCAACAGAGGCATATATTTTTTCATATGTATTTGCGAGCTCTACTGTATTAAATGAATTGTCTATATCTATTCCAACCTCTATAACAAATTCCATATTTTCATTATCAAATTTCTTTATTATTTCATTTCTTTCTTCTATTAAATTTAAATGACAATGTGTATCTACTAATCTCACTTATTATTCTCCTCCACTTTTTGGAATTACACAAATAAATTGACTTTCTCCATCATTTATATTTTTAAATTGATGTTCTACATTTGGTGGAACAAATACAAAATCTCCTTCTTCAGCGATAACTGTTTCTTCGCCATTGAATACCTCTAATTTTCCTTTTACCACAAAAACCTCATGTTCCCAATTGTGTGTATGTTTAGGTGTAAATCCACCTTTTTCTATTGTAAAAAGTCTCATTACAAAGTTAGGTGCACCCAATTTATTACCTATGAGCACTCTTTTGTGAGCACCTTTTACATTCACACCATCATCATATGTAATTGGCTCTACTTCCATAGCTTTTCCTACATAAGCCTTTTCCATTTTATCCCTCCTGTTTAGCTTTTTTGGATAATATTATGTATAAAGATATTCCTATTATTATAAATAAAATACTTATTAATACTGCTACCTTCATATTTAAGAACATTAAAGAATCTGTTCTTAATAATTCTATTACTCCACGTCCTGCTGAGTATAATATCAAATACAATGATATTATTTCACCGTCAAACCTTTTTTTATTCCTTGCATAATAGAATAAGAATAAAAATATTAATAAATCCCATGTTGATTCATACAAAAAGGTTGGATGGAAGTATTCATAGCTTTCATATCCTGGCATTCTAAATTGTGGCGGTATATACATCTTCCATGGAAGATTTGTGGGAGAACCATATGCTTCATAATTAAAAAAGTTTCCCCATCTTCCTATTGCCTGCCCAAGCGGGAGCACATGTGCCATTAAATCCAATCCCTGTAAGAAATTAAATGTTATATTCTTTTTTATTTTTGTATATAAATATACTGCTATTAACGCCCCCAGAATTCCACCATGAATTGCCATTCCACCATGCCACGTTTTAAATACTTCACTAAAAGGTAATTTCGAATAATAATCCCAATTAAATGTTACATAATATGCACGTGCTCCAATAATGGAAAATATAATCCCTATCATCACAGCATTTGAAAGGTCATCTTCTGAAATATTCCATTTTTTTGCAGTATCATTTGCAAGATAAAAACTTAAAAAAACACCTGTTGCAATTAATAAACCATACCATCTTATTTGTAATGAACCAAAATTCAATATAACCTGATTTAATAAGATTTTTCCTGAAAACACTCCGGGTAATAGAAATATTACAGCTAAAAGATATATTGAAATTGAAATTATAAATACTTTTTTAAATAATCTATCTTTCATAATTACCCCCTTGAAATCATCTTTTAAAAATGGTATAATTTGTATCGGTTGCGGGTGTAGCTCAGCTGGTAGAGCGTCAGCTTCCCAAGCTGAATGTCGCGGGTTCGAATCCCGTCGCCCGCTCCATTTTTTTATTTTTCTTCTATTCTATCATCAGTTCATCTCTATTTCTTTCCGCGAAAATTTCCTTGAATATTGTATGTAAGTCTCCTTTTGAATAAACTCCACCCTTGTTTGCAACTTCCTCATCCAGATTTTCTAAACTTTCTATTCCTTTTACATTTGAAGCTACTATTGCCCCACCTGGTTCTTTCATAATTTTATTATATTTCGCGACAACTTCCATATGTGGTTTTACAGTTTCTATTTCATCTAAGTTTTTTACTTTATCTTTTTCTATAACTTCATCAATTGTATTATCGCCCTCATCAGTATCAGTTTCATTTTCAGCTTCTGTATTTTCTTCTTCACCTGTTTCCTGATTTTTTTCTTCGATTAAATCCTCTATATCTATGTTCTTTTCCTCTACTTGCTCCTCTATATTTTCTTCTATATTTTCCTCTGTCATATTTTCTTCTTCTATATTTTCCTCAACATTTTGAGGCGGTTCGCTTTCTTCAAGCAGATTATCCACATCTAATTCTTCCAGATTTTCCTCTGTATTGTCCTGAATTTGTGGTGCAGGTGGTGGAGGTGGCGGTGGTGGTGCATTTTGCGGTTCAGCTTCTGGCAAAACTGATTCATTGGATATTTCTTCTTCATCAATATCCATTTTTTGTTTCATCTTTTCATATTCCTGCCATAATTCCTCTAATTCATCAACCTTTACTTCAAGTATTTCTTCTACAGGAATTACTTCTTCTTCAACTTCAACTTCTTCAATAGTTTCTTCTTCTTCTTTTTCAACCTTTGCACCTTTAGCACCTAATGAGTATTTTCTAAATACAAAGAAATATGATAAACCTACTAATAATAAAATAATTAAAAGTATAATGGCAGAGGCTATAATATAAGCAGTAATTGGAATTTTTATCTTTTCTTCTTCTGTTCCAGTTGCTTCTTCGGTGGTTATGTTTGCACTTTTAAAATGTAAATCTTCTTCTATATTACCTTCTCTTATACTTTTCAAAGCTAATTGAACTTTTTCATCATTGGGATAATATTTTAAATATTTTTCAGCTTCAGTATATTTTTTTAAATAGAATTTTGTCCATCCAAGCATATATCTAATATCAGGATATTTTATCTCTATTTCAGCTGTTAAACTTAAAGCTTCCTGAAAATATCTTTCTGCAGCTTTGTATTCGCCAGACTGAAAAGAGCTTTTCCCATTAAAATAATACACTTCAGCCTTTTCAAGAAGTGTCTGGGAAAAAATCACTATATTCAAAATTATAAAAATTAATAATATTAAAACTTTACTTTTGCTTTCCATAATTCAAATCCCCCGTCTTTTTTTATAAGAAGCAAAAACGTATCTTTTTCTATTCCTATTATATCTATAATTTCAAAATCTGTAATTGAATCATAAACACCTGGAAACACCTTGTTTTTTAAATCTATATATGTTGCAAAATTTCTATCAAATATCCATAATCTATTGTTATTTTCAAGTAACTTCATCTTGCCTACATCGCCATCTCCAACAAATTGAACTTTTGAGTTTTTAGTATCATATACCACCAATCTATAATCAGATGTAAGCAGGAAAATATAATATGATCTTGAATAATAATCAATTATATTACCTATAGGTTTTCTTGTTAAATCTTCTATACCAGCTCTGGTAACTACTGTAACCCATTTATCTTCTTTTCTTTTTAAGACCTTATTTCCTAAAATTATATAAAAGTCATTATTTATTACTTTTATAGAGTCAAAAGGGGTCTTTTCAGATATAAGTTCATTATTTTCATATACTTTTGCAAGACCATCCTGATAATCAACATATATATATTTCCTGATTTCCGGAAGGTAATAAACGTTATTATGGACTTCAAAATCTATATTTTTTATTTTCATAAATTCATTTGAACTGGCATCTATAGCATAAACCCCATCTATTGTAGTTACATATAAACGTTTTTTATATTCTATGCTTCCAAGTATTTTTTTATTTAATATATTCCTTCCATCAAGATCATATACCCCATTATCTGAAACCACAAAGGCATTATCTCCAAGCATATATATTTTTCCATAAGTTAATTTAGAAATATATAACAATTGTTCTTCTAAATCTATCATGTGAAGTTTCATATAGGAGCTGGATTTTACAAATATATTTGCCAGTGATTCTTTTTCTGTTTTTAATTCCATTTCTTTTTTCTTTTCTTCTAACTCTTTTTGTGATTCAACAAAATCATCGTCTTTTATTTGAGGGATTTTTACCGTTTTTATATCTTTTGACAATAATTTTTGAACAGTTTTTAAAACATTGTTGTCAGAATATAGTTTGTCATAGGATAAATCAAATGTAAACATCCTGGCGTTTTTTAATTCGGCACTTTTTAATGTAACAAGCCCATCTCCTATACCATCAATTAATTCTGGATAAAAATCTTTTAACTTTGAATTTTTTAAATAAGCATTTAAATCTGGTTTTGTTCCCATTATTACATAATAGTCAATATCTTTTCTTGTTTTCATATTATTTAATTTTCTTATAAACTTTGAATCCGGAAGCAAATCTTTATAATATGATGCATACATTTCGATTTTGGAGCTAATATTTAAAAATAATGAATTATAATCCTCTTTGTTTATACCATAAGAGAGCTCCATAACCTCAGGATTCTTCTTGTATATGATGTTGTAATATATAGGATTAACTATATTCATTCCTTTATTTGGTGGTGAAAATAAGGTTAAAGTTCTAACATTTTTTATTTCAGGATGTGTTTCTAATGCATATCTTACAATTAATGCTCCTATCCCCTGAGCAATAATATCAAATTGTTTATTCTGTTTTGCTTTTAATTCTGCGGCAAATCTTTCTGCTTCAAACTCTAAAAAACTATTACTTCCAGTTCTTATATAAAATCCAAAATATGAATCCATATAATTTTTTGGTTTGGATTCAAGAATTGGGTATTTATAATACCATATTGTTCTATTTGGGAAATACAAGCTCCATACATTTTCACCATAAAGGTTATTAATAGTTTGTGTGTTTGGAATATATCCAAGAAAATCATTGTCAACTCCAGGCACCAGCAAAAGATCAGGTTCCAATGATGGCGGTTTTTCTATTAATGTTTTTATACCATATGAAACCTCTTTTGGATTTGAATCTACATACAATCCAAATTTTGAAAAATGGAATACATTTGCCTGAACTATATATTGCCCAAGACTTTCGTCTTTAAATATTTCGCATCCTGGTAATTTTTTTATTATTGGCGGATCATCATTTGAGGCATACATAATCGCAAAATTATTAAAATTATCTCCATAATATAAATCCAATGGTATTCTATATTTTATTTTTATGGGTTTTAACGAAGATTCTTCTTTATTATCATCTGGTATTATTTCATATATTGGACCATAAAAATTACCAAAGGTTTTAAGATTCTGATATTCTGCAGAATTTTCCTTCAATGCCTTTATAGTAAAGGTTTTTCTATATTGAAATGCTCCAGGCGGAACATATAAAAAGAGATTGGATACAGATGCAGACTTAGCTTCATCTTCAACCTGTAATTTTTTTGTTCTAAATGTTGGAATTAAGATTAAAGAGATTATAAATATAATAAAAACCAAAAAACCTCCAAGCAACGTGATTTTCTTCTTTTTAGGTAGTTGCTTGAAGTTTTTTATATCTGCTATTAATTGTTTTATATTTATTTTTTTTATTATTCCAGTTATCTTGGAAAAATCTATTTTTTTCTTTTTTCCTTCCTTTTTTTCTTCCTTTTCTTCCTTTTTTTTCTTCTCTTTTTTGGCCATTTTTACTTCCTTTCAATTAGCTGTTTTATTTTTAATATCTCATTTGAAAAATCTTTAAGACCTAATTTCAATAATATATCATTTGCCTCTTTGAAAAGAAATTCAGCATAATTTTTAGCTTTTTCGTCTGAATATAGTGCTATTAAAGTAATTTTGTTTTCGTCATTATTTAAATCTTTTCCAACCTCTTCGAATTTGCCATATTTATCTTTTAAATCATCATATATTTGAAATGCAAGTCCAAAGTTTTTACCTGCTTTTTTCATTAATTGATATTCCTCTTTAAGATCCTTTAAATAAGGAATTACACCAAACGAAAATTCAAATAACGCCGATGTTTTTTTTCTATACATTTCTTCAACAGATTTTTGCGATGGTAATATCATGCCTCTTTCAAATGCTACATCAAGAGCTTCTCCTTGTATAAGATCTAACATAATTTCACTGAAAAATCCTGTTAATTTATATGATTCATCTATAGAAAAATTATTGGAAAACACCTTAAATGGAATAACAAATCCTGCATCCCCTGTAAGTATGGCCTGCCATTCTGAAAATTGCTTGTGATTGGTTAATTTTCCACGCCTATAATTACTATTATCTATTGCCGGTAAATCATCATGAATTAACGATGCAGTATGTAATATTTCTACAGCAAAACCTATTCTAAGCAATTTTTCCTCTTCTATATTATAATATCGTCCAATATTATATATTATCCATGGCCTTAATCTTTTTCCTCCAGCAAAAAAAGAATATTTAAAAGGTTTTTCTATTTCTTCAAGCAAATTTAGTTCAGAAAAAATCTCTTCTGCCTTTTTTTCAAAAATCTCTTTAAACTCTTTAATCTCCATCTTCTTTCTTCCCTTCATCAAAGAAATGTTTTTTTATCATATCAATATCAAAATTCTCTATAAATTCTTTAAATTCCTTTCTTTTTTCTCTCTCTTCATCTGTTTCTTCATCATCACGTTCACCAATTGGAATAAAGGATATATCTATGCCATTTTCTATGATTATAGAATCTTTAATATATATTGGAACTCTCGTTTTTACAGCCATTATTATTGCATCTGAAGGTCTTGAATCATATATTAATTCATCACCATCTTTTTCAAAAACTATATTGGCATAATATATGTCTTTCTCCATATTTATTATTTCTACTCTTTCAACTGTATATCCCTCATTCTCTAAAAATTTTAAAAATAAATCATGTGTAAGCGGTCTTGGCGTTTTTTGCTCGTTTATAGATAATGCAAGATAAGTTGCTTCACAGGCTCCTATCCATATTGGAATTCCTATATTTGTATTTTCTATTCTTAAAAAGATTACCGGAGAGTTGGATACTTTATCTAACCCCATTGTAATTACATCTACCTTTTTAAACATTAAACCACTTCCTCAAATTCTTCCTTTTTATTCACTTTTGAGGCAATTAATTTATATATATAATCCCTTAATTCAGCTTCGCTACCAAATTCTTCAGGATTTACAGGCTTAAATATAGTGATGTTTATTGGGTGTGGTGTAATATATAAACGTCCCTTTTTAGCAATTTCATAGGCTCCATCAATTGCAACAGGTAATATTTTTACCTTATATCTGTATGGAATCATCAATGAGCCACGTTTAAATGGCTTAACTTCACCATCTAAGGTTCTTGTCCCTTCTGGAAATAAAACAAGTTTCTGGCCATCTATTAATTTTTTTCGCAGTTCTCTTAATGCTTTTGCACTTTGAGTTGCATTCCCTCTTTCAATAAATACAGATCCCAATGCCTTAATAAAAAATGAAACAATAGGAACTTTAGAAAGCTCTTTCTTTGCTATAAACGCTGTTGGGAATACATATCCTATTATAAGAGGAATATCAAGTAAACTTTGATGATTTGCCACTATCATATACGCTTCATCGCCCATTTGAGACAGATCAAATTCACTTTCTACATATACCTTAACTCCCATTAACTTAAATGCATTTTTCCCAAATTTTTTTAAAACATTTATAATATATTCTTCTGCCTTTTCTTTTCCTTTTGTTTTTTCTATGATTTTAGATCTGATTATAACCCAGGTACCATAAATTCCAACATACCATATTAATCCCAGATAAAACCATATTGTTAATAAAATCCTTTTAAAAAACAGCCCTATTTTATTCACTTATCCACCACCTCTCTCTCATGAAAGATGTATTTTTCCTCTACTTCCCCGTTTTTAATAACATATACAATGCTATTTTTTATTGCTTCTTCTTCTAAAATTTCAAGATTTTCTATTCTTTCTTCGTATTTTTTCATTTTGTCCGGAAATGATTTTGTAGCTGGTTTTTTAGGTAAAAATGCCACACAGCTATCATTATATGGCCATATAGAAATGTCATAAGTTCCAATTTCCTTTGATTTATTAACAATATCAAGCTTCTCAAAAGCCAATAATGGCCTTAAAATCAACATATCAGTTGCGTCTGAAATGGATATCATATTTTCCAGTGTTTGTGAAGCCACCTGACCTATATTTTCACCTGTAATTAATGCCTGAGAACCACTTTTTTTAGCAATAATTGTTGCAATTCTCATCATTGATCTTCTCTGCAAAATCAACGAATATGATTCAACGTTAATATTCTTTATAGCCTTTTGAACTTCAGTGAAAGGAATTATATAATGATAGAATTTAAATGGATAATACGTACTTAAAACTTTACTCAACTCCACTAATTTCATAACAGTTTTTTCACTATTATTAGGCGGACTATAGAAAGAAATAGCATTCATTTTCATTCCACGTTTCATCATCATCCATGCAGCCACAGGACTATCAATACCACCAGATAATAAAATACTTGCTTTTCCTCCTGCACCTACAGGATATCCAGCATGACATTCAAGATTTTCAAAATACACAAATGCCATTTCATGTCTTATTTCAATTCTTATTAAATAATCAGGATTATGAACATCAACCTTCATCCCAGGAAATTTTTCAAGTATTTCTGCACCAATATCTTTATTTAAATCAAAGCTTCTAATAGGAAACATTTTATCAACACGTCTCGTATCAACCTTAAATGTACCTGATTCTATATTTTTTTCTTTTAATAAACTTATTATTTTATTTTTTATATCTTCATAATCCTTTTCAACCTTTACAGCTGGAGATATTGACTTTATACCAAAAACCTTTTTTATTCTATTTAACATTTCATCATTTATTTTTTTATTATCCTTTGGAATAATTATGATTCTACCATAAATCTTCTTTGCATTTACTTCATGATTCAATTGAAGTACTATATTATTCATTAATTTATTCTCAAACACATTTCTATTTTTCCCTTTCGTTCCTATTTCACTATATTTTATAACAACAAAATCGTACATTAAAATATTCCTCCTTAATTTTATTTCATATTAATTATATCATATTTAAACTCTCAATTTTTCAAATCCAAAACCATAAACACCTGTTGCAGAAGTCATGGAAACAAATGCATTTTTATCGTTATTTTTTATTATTTTTAATACAGTTGGCAATTCGCGTCTTCTTACTATTGTAAGAATAACATTTTTATTTTCTTTTGTATACCAACCCATGCCAGGTAAGATTGTTACCCCTCTTCCAAGAGTTGATGTAATTTCATCTGCTATAGCTTTATAATTATTGCTGAATATGAAGAGCTGAACAGAAGATTTTTCACCTTCAAGCACAAGATCTGTTGCATACCCAGCAATAGCCATCGTCACATAACCATATATAATTTTTTCAAATGAACCAAATACAAAAAATGAACTACCTATAATCAATACATCAAATAAAAATAGTGTTCGTCCTGGACTGAGATTTTTATATTTATTTATAATCATAATAATAATTTCTGTTCCACCAGTGGTTCCTCCTGCAAGAAAAACTATACCTACACCACTTCCAAGTAGTATTCCGCCAATAACCACTGATAAAAATTGATCATTTATAATAGGAGAATGAAAATAGTTCTGCAGCAAGGTAATGAAAAATGAAGAAGCAGCAATTCCATATATAGTTTTAAAACCAAAGGATTTGCCTATAATTCTCATTGCAATGAAAATAAGAATTACGTTCATGGCGAGATAACTTAAACCAACTGGAATACCGGTAATGTAATAAATCATTGTACCAACACCATTTAATCCCCCACCAACTATTTTCCAGGGAATTAGAAACAATGTCCAACCAAGAGCATTTATAAATGTACCTATTGTTATTAACAATACCTCTTTTAAAACTTCTTTTTTCACTAAAATCACCTCCAATAAAAAATACAATTAATTATATCAAAATAATTTTAATTTATGATTTTTATTGTTAAAAAATTGCTTTTTTTATAGTATAATAAAGACAGAGAGTTTAATTTGTCCCTTAATTTATAAAATCCGGGAGTGATTATATGCTTAATAACTTACTCAGAAGTTTTTCAAATGAACCTCCTACTAAACTTTTAAAAACCATATTGAATAATACTGCAAAAAGTCTGGCTGAAAAGTTCAATACAGATATTTTTATATTTATCCATGAACCGCCAAGAAATCTAATAAAACTTCTTGGTGCATCAAATGATTGTCAGGCAATTGAAAAATTTAAAATTTATTTTTCTGATAATAAGGGATTATATGAGTCTCTTTTAAAAAATCAGATTTTTAAAATAACTGTAGGTGATTTTGAAGAATTGCATTGTTTAAAATATAATGAAATTTTTTTAATTCCTATTAATATAAATGATTCTTTAATAGGTGCTTTCGGTGTCCCAAAGCACTTTTCAGAAAAAGAATTGGAAAAATTTCACGAAGAAACTATAAGCTATAGCGTTATTCTGAAAATGACCATGGAGTTTCTTGTACTTGAAGAAACAAGAAACAGACTTGATTACGTGGAAAAAATAACTGATTTATTTGAAAATATCCTTGATGAAAAAAAATTAATGAAAGAAATATTAAAAACAATTCAAGATATGCTTCATGCTGAGGGGGTTATTTTCTGGAAATATGAGGGAAATAAACTTATATTAAAAGAATATACTGGATTTAAAGAAGAAGTTATTTCAGATATGATGCTTGATACCGAATCTTCTCTTGAAGGAATGGCAATAAAAAATAAAAAACCTTTTCTTGTTGTTGGAAGAAAAAGATTTAAAGAGTTTAAAATTCCTATAGCTAAAGAGTTACTTTCAGCATTATACGCTCCTATATTAATTGATAACATTGAATATGGAGTGATAAGTGTATATAATCGTGAGGAAGGATACGGATTCAGACCTTATAAACATTTTGATGAATTTGATTTATCTTCATTAAGAAATATCACAAGACGTCTTGGTCTGGCTTTAAGCAGGATATATTTATATGATAAATTAAAAGACGAAATAGAAAAACTTATTACATTAAAACAAAATCATGAAAATCTTATAAAAGTGCAACGAGACCATCTTGATAAACTTAATTCACTTCATAAAATCAGTCAGGCTGTTAGAACAACTTTCGATAAGACTAATGCTATAAAAATTATGCTTATGGGGTTAACAAGCGTTAGAGGTTTAAAATTTAACAGGGCTTTATATTTAGAAAGAGATAGAGTTCGAGGAATTTTAATACCTAAAATATGGATTGGTCCCGCAGATGATGACGATGTTGAAGCAATATGGAAAAACGCCAATAAAAGAGCTTTAAAATATGGTGATATTGTTCAATATTTAAGAGAAGAGGCAATACAATTACCGACTAATAATAAATTAACCGAAAGTGTTAAAAACAAGGTTATTGTTTATAAGGGACAGACAATTTTAGAAAGAGCCGTAACCAAAAAACATATTATTCATGTTGTTCCGCAAATGCTAAAATTTAAAAAAGATGAATTGCAATACTTATATGATATTATTCAGTATGATGAATTTGTTATTATTCCAATTACAGGAAAATGGGAAACAAAAGGTATTGTTATTGCAGATAATAAATTCACAGGACAGGAAATTTCTGCTACGGATATTGAAATTTTAAGATTATTCCAGGATAGTATAGGGTTATCTATAGAAACCATTGAAAATTACGAAGAATTAAAGGAAAAAACAAAGTCACTTGAAGAACAAAAAAATCTTATAGATTTTTATAGACGTTTTAATGAAAATATACTCCAAAATCTCGCCATGGCTGTTATTGTTATTGACAGAAAAGGTAAAATATTAGAATGGAATAAAAAGGCAGAAGTTTTTTTTGATAAGCCTCGCGAGCATGTAATAGGAGAGACAACTGATATTTTATATGAAAAACTTGGAGCAGATGTTGTTAATTCAATTGAAAGCATTTTTTTCACCCGTGAAGAAATGAAAATGCCAAAATATATAATCTCCACAGGCGATGAAGAAAAAGTTTTCGATATTCAACTTTCACCTTTATGGAACAGAGATTTAGATGTAATCGAAGGAGTTATTGTTACTTTTGATGATGTTACTGAAAATTATAAAATGGAAAAGGAAATTGCAAGAAGAGAAAAATTAGCGGCAATTGGTGAAATGACAGCAAGAGTGGCTCATGAAATAAAAAATCCTTTGACTATTATAGGCGGTTTTGTAAATAGGATGATGAAAAAACTGGATAACCCTGAAAAAATAAAACAGTATTCAAATATTATAAAAGATGAGTTAGAGCGTCTTGAAAGCATTGTTTCTGAAATTTTAGAATTTAGTAGAGGTAGTAGAATACCGACATTTGAAATTGTTGATATGAATGAAATGATAGATGAAATAATAATAATGTACCATGATTTTTTAAGTCAAAAAAATTTAGATTTGAAATTTGAGAAAATGTTTGATAAAATAGAGGTAAAATGTGATAGAAGCAGAGTAAAACAGGTACTTATTAATTTAATAAAAAATGCCATAGAGGCCACTAATGATGGTGATTATATTAAAATAAAAACAGGATATGAAAACAATTACGCATTTTTTGAAATTGAAAATAATGGTGATCCAATACCAGAAGATGTACAACAAAAGATATTCTCTCCGTTTTTTACCACAAAAGTTCAGGGAACAGGTTTAGGATTGCCTATATGTAAAAAGATAATAGAAGAAGAACATAAAGGTAAACTTTATTTAGTAAAATCAGATGAACAATCTACTGTATTTAGATTTGAAATTCCTTTAAATTAAAAGGGAGGGGTTAAAATGGCAAGAATTTTAATCGTTGACGACGAAGATAATATAAGATTATTATTAAAGGAAGAATTGGAAGATTCCGGTTTTGAAGTTGTAGAGGCAAATGGCGCAAAAAAAGCTCTTGAAATTCTTTCAAATGATCAGAATTTCGATGTTATATCTCTTGATATTGAAATGCCAGAAATGAATGGCCTTGAACTTGCAAGCGAAATTAGAAAAAAATACCCGGATAAAAAGATCGTTTTAATGACAGCTTATAGTCATTACAAAAGCGATATGGCTTCATGGGCTGCAGATGCATATGTTGTAAAATCACTTGATCTTACTGAATTTAAAGAAACAATAAATAGACTTTTAAATATGTGATGGAGGTGTGTTAAATTGGATTATAAGGATACTTTGAACTTACCAAAGACGCCTTTTAGTATGAAGGCAAACTTAAAAAAGAAAGAACCAGAAACATTAAAAAAATGGGAAGAAATGGATCTCGAACATTATGTAAGAAAAGAAAGAGAAAAGGCTCCTGTGTATATTTTGCACGATGGACCTCCATATGCAAATGGTCATATTCATATTGGACACGTATTAAATAAGATTTTAAAGGATATAATTATTAAATATAAAACTATGCAGGGGTTTAAAGCTCCTTATGTCCCTGGCTGGGATACTCATGGATTACCAATAGAACATAAGGTTACAACAGAACTTGGCGACAAAGCAAAACAAATGTCAAAATTAGAAATAAGAAAATTATGTGAAAAATACGCTCTTGATTTCGTAAAAATTCAAAAAGAAGAATTTAAAAGATTGGGAGTTAGAGGAGATTGGGAACACCCTTATGTAACTCTTGAACCTGCTTATGAAGCAAAAGTACTTGGAATAGTAAAAAAACTTACTGAAGACGGAAATATTTTTAGAAGCAAAAAACCTATATATTGGTGTCCAAGTTGTGAAACAGCATTAGCCGAAGCAGAAATAGAATATCATGACCATACATCCCCATCAATATATGTAAAGTTTGAAATGGAAGATGAACCAGGTACATATATTGTAATCTGGACAACAACACCATGGACATTACCTGCTAATGTTGCAATTGCCCTTCACCCTGAATATGATTATGTAAAAATCTCTGTTGGTGAAGAAAAATGGATTCTTGCAGAAGCATTAGTGGAAAATTTAATGAAGGTTGCAGGTATTGAAAAATATGAAGTACTTGAAAAATTCAAGGGAAAAGATCTCGAATACAAAAAGGCTAAACATCCATTTATGGATAGAGAATCATTAATTGTATTGGCTGATTATGTAACTCTTGAAGATGGTACAGGGTGTGTTCATACAGCTCCTGGACATGGTGCTGATGACTATCAAACTGGTTTAAGATACAAACTTCCTGTATTGTCTCCAGTAAACCATGAAGGCGTATTTACAAATGAAGCTGGCAAATATGCTGGCTTACATATATGGAAAGCAAATAAGATTATTATTGAAGATTTAAAAGAATCTGGTCATTTAATTGCAAGAGCAGATATTACTCACTCTTATCCACATTGTTGGAGATGTAAAAACCCTGTTATCTTCAGAGCTACAGAACAATGGTTCATCTCTGTAGACTCTAATAATCTCAGACAAAAAGCTCTCGATGAAATTAAAAATGTAGAATGGATTCCAGAATGGGGAGAAAATAGAATCACCGCCATGGTTCAGGACAGACCTGATTGGTGTATTTCAAGACAGAGAGCATGGGGTATTCCAATACCTGCATTATACTGTGAAGATTGTGGTGAAACATTCCTCGATCCAGAAGTATTGGATAAAGTAATAGAAATAGTTGAAAAAGAAGGTACAAATGCATGGTATGAAAGACCTGTAGAGGATTTCTTACCAGAAGGCTATAAATGTCCAAAATGCGGAGGAACACATTTCAAAAAAGAAGAAGATATTCTTGATGTATGGATCGACTCAGGTTCATCATGGGATGCTGTAGTAAATGTAAGGGAAGACCTTGGTAAATATCCTGTTGATCTTTATCTTGAAGGTACAGACCAGCATAGAGGTTGGTTCCAGAGTTCATTATTCCTTTCAGTTGCAAAAAATGGCAAAGCACCATTTAAAGCTGTATTAACTCATGGTTTTATAAAGGATAAAGATGGAAGAAAGATGTCAAAATCCCTCGGTAATGTTATAAGCCCATTTGATGTTATAGATAAATATGGTGCAGACATTTTAAGACTCTGGGTTGCTTCAAGTGACTATAGAGGTGATATAAAGGTTTCATTTGAAATTTTAAAACAACAAACAGAAGTATATAGAAAATATAGAAATACAATAAGATTCTTATTGGGTAATACCTCTGACTTTGATCCTGAAGTAGATGCTGTTCCATACGAAGAAATGGAAGAATTGGATAAATGGGCAATGATGAAGATTCATCAGTTAATTAAAAAGGTAACTGAAGCCTATGAAAATTATGAATTCTTCAGGGTTCATCATTTAATCAATAATTTCTGTACAGTAGAAATGAGTTCTATGTACCTTGATATAATTAAAGACAGAATTTATACAGAATTACCAAAATCAAGATTAAGAAGATCCGCACAAACTGTAATGTATGAAGCTCTTGTAGCTTTAACAAAATTGATGGTTCCATTACTTGCATTTACAACAGAAGAAATATATTCTTATTTACCAACTAAAAAATATGAAACTGTTCAGCTTGAAGAATGGCCAGAAGTAAACGAAAAATACTTTGATAAAGAACTTGAAGAAAAATGGAATAAAATATTCCAGTTGAGAGAAGACGTAACAAAAGCACTTGAAGAAAAGAGAAGAGAAAAATTCATTGGACATCCACTTGATGCCAAAATCATTGTTGAACCAAAATCAGAAGAATTAAAAGAAATTTTGGCTTCTTACGATCCATACTTCGTTGCTGATTTATTTATTACTTCACAATTTGAATTGGGAAGTGTTGATGAAGGTTATGAAGGTGAATTTGCAAAAGTTAAAGTTGTAAAAGCAGAAGGAAAGAAATGTGAAAGATGTTGGAAAATACATCCAGAAGTTGGAAATAACGAAAAGTACCCTGACGCTTGTCCAAGATGTATTGCTGTTTTAGAAGAATTAAATAAATAATAAAATAAAAAATGCTGGTCTTTTGACCAGCATTTTTATTTTATAATGGAAACTTTGCCAATCCACCATCAACTAATAATGTTTGACCATTTATATAAGATGCTTTTTCTGAGGAAAGGAAGATTACTGCATTTGCAATTTCTTCAGGTTCTGCCATTCTTTTTAAAGGTATGTTATTTGCTATTTGAATTTCCTTTTCCTTGTTTACCAATTCCTTTACCCTTTCTGTTTTTGTCCAACCTGGTGCAACAGCATTAAAGGTTATATTATACTTTCCGTATTCTAATGATAATGTCTTCATTAAACCTGTTATTCCCAATCTAATACTATTTGAAACATACAGATTTTCTATAGGTGTTTTTACAGATAACGAAGTTAAAAAAACAACTCTTCCCCAATTTTTTTCTTTCATTTTAGGCAAAAAATAATTCAATATTCTCACAGTACTCATAAAATTTTGTTCAAATGCATAATACCATTCCTTTTCTGAAGTTTCCTCAAAATATCCGGATTTTGGACCTCCGGCATTTAAAAATATTACATCAGGAACACCATATTTTTCTTCAAATTCCTTCATCATAAAATCTATTTCTTCTTTTTTGGATAAATCACATTTTATATAAGGTAATCCTGTATTTTTTAATTTTTCTTCATTTCTTGATACTACAACCGGTTTAGCATTTTCCAATTCAAATCCTTTTGCTACTGCTTTTCCTATGCCAGAACTCCCTGCTGTAACCAACACTATTTTATCTTTTAATCCTAAATCCATATTGTTCCCCCCTTATTTTGATAAAAAAGAGCGAGATTATAAAAGTTCTCGCTCTTTTTTTAATAATTCATCTGTATTTACTCTTGTCCCAAATTTTATAATTCTCGTATTGTTATTACATTTTGGACACGGAATAGAACTGCTTATATCTATCTTTTCTAAATATTCACCACTTTCACACTTTGGACATACAGGATTATACTTTTCCACAGAACCTGTCCAATAACTTGACTTTACCTTAAAAGAAAATATTTCTCTACATCTTTTGCATTTATAATGCGAAAACTCTTCCTCTGCATGTTGCTCTTCCTGTTCCAGTGTAAATTCATATCCACAAAGATCGCATTTATATGTAAAGAAGACGCTCACTTATTTACATCCCCCTTTCTTTTTGCGAAAACTACTTTAATTGTAATAGAAAGGGGTTAACAAAAGTTTAAAATCTTATGAAATAATTATTAAATCCTGATCTCCTTCTATGCTATCTCCTTTTTTAACAAGTATGCTTTCAACAACTCCATCATAATCACTTAATATTTCGTTTTCCATTTTCATTGCTTCAATAACCAATAACTTTTGCCCTTTTGTAACCCTTGCACCTTCTGCAACATTTATATCAACAACAACTCCTGGTAATGGAGCTTTAACTACATTTTTACCAGCTGGTGCTGTTGAAGCAGGTTTTGATGGTGCTGGCTGTGGAGCTGGTTGTGGTTTAGGTGCTGGAGCAGGTGCTGTTGCTGGTTTTGGTGCTGGAGCTACTGGTTGTGAAACTGTCTGTGATGAGCTTTCTACTCCTAATTCTTCAACTTCAACCTCGTATGATTTTCCATTTACCTTTACATTGAATTTTCTAATCATCTCTATTCTACCTCCCGATCTTTTTTACTCGCCAAACTGTAGCGGCTGGTAATTTTCCCCACATGCTTACGGTTCTTGATTTTAAATTATTTTTATTTACTTTAATATTATTTATTTTAAATCTATTATGCCCTAACATGGCTGTAATAGCTCCCATAATAGCTGCAACTACTTCTTCATCTTCATCAAATTCTTCAGACTTTATTGCTGCTGGAGCTGTTACAGGTTTTGGATTTGTATGTGGTATATTAATTTCACGTTTTACTTCTCTATTGTTCCCTTTAGAAAAATATTTAAATAGAATAAAGAAACCACTCAGGATTGCAAGAACTAAAAATACTATAATAATGCCCACTATTGTTATTCCCAATACATCACTCATAATATCACCAACTTATAATGGAATATTTCCATGTTTTTTATTCGGTCTTGCTTCTGCCTTGGTTTCTGCAACAAACAATGATTGAATTAATATTTTTCTTGTATCTTTTGGATCTATTACATCTTCAATATAACCTCTTGATGCTGCTACATATGGATTTGCAAATTCTTTTTTATATTCTTCAATCTTTTCTTTTCTTACCTGTTCAGGATTTTCTGCATTCTGTATATCTTTCCTGAAGATAATATTTGCAGCACCTTCAGATCCCATAACGGCTATTTCTGCTGTTGGCCATGCATAGACAAAGTCTGAACCTATATGCTGTGAAGCCATTGCAATATATGCTCCACCATATGCTTTTCTTAAGATAACTGTTAATTTTGGCACTGTTGCTTCACTATATGCATATAATAATTTAGCTCCATGTCTGATTATTCCACCGTGTTCCTGACTTACCCCTGGCAAGAATCCCGGAGTATCAACAAATGTTACAATTGGAATATTAAATGCGTCACAGAATCTAATAAATCTTGCAGCTTTATCTGATGAGTTTATATCCAATGAACCTGCAAGAACCTTAGGCTGATTTGCTATAATTCCTACACTTTTTCCACCTAATCTTGCAAACCCAACTACAATATTCGGTGCAAAGTATTTGTGTACTTCAAAAAATGTTCCTTCATCCATTACTAAATTTATTATATCCCTTACATCATATCCTTTTTTAGGATTAGGAGAAACAATATCATATATTTTTTCAGGTAGTTCCACGCTGTCAAAATCTGTTTCCTCTGGTGTTTCAAGATTATTTGAAGGTATATATGATAGTAGTTTTTTTATTATTTCTGTTGCTTCCTGATCTGAAGAAGCTACAAAGTGTGCTACACCACTTTTTGCATTGTGAGTCATAGCCCCACCCAATGCTTCTTTATCAACACTTTCTCCTGTTACCGCTTTTATTACCTGAGGACCTGTAATAAACATCTGCGATGTGTTTTCAACCATAATTATAAAATCTGTTATTGCTGGTGAATATACTGCACCACCTGCACATGGACCGGCAATAACAGTAATCTGTGGTATTACACCAGATGCAAGTGTATTTCTATAAAATATTCCACCATAACCATATAAAGAATCTACACCTTCCTGAATTCTTGCTCCTCCGGAATCATTAATACCTATTATTGGCATTCCATATTTCATTGCCATATCCTGGAGTTTCATTATTTTCTTGGCATGCATTTCACCAAGAGAACCACCCTGAACTGTAAAATCCTGTGAATAAATAGCAACTTTTTTACCGTTTATTGTTCCAATTCCTGTTACAACACCATCATATGGAAATGACTTTTTATCCAATCCAAAATTTGTACTTCTATGTTTTACAAATAAATCTGTTTCTACAAATGAACCTTCATCTACTAGTAACTCGATTCTCTCTCTGGCGGTTAATTTACCCAATTTATGTTGTTTCTCGATTCTTTCTTTTCCGCCACCTTCGTAGAGCTTTTCTCTTCTTTTCAGGAATTCTTCGTAAATTTCCTGGAATTTTTCGTCCATTAAACAACACTCCTTTCGAGGTAATTATCTATGTTCAACTAATTCTGTAAGCACTCCATTGGTTGTTTTTGGATGTAAAAATGCAACCTTTGTATTGTGTGCTCCATCTTTTGGCTCATCGCTAAGCGGTTTTATTCCCAACTCTTTTGATTTATTTATCATTTCCTGAACATTATCAACAGCATATGCTATATGATGAATACCTTCTCCTCTTTTAGCAAGAAATCCAGAAATTTCAGAGTTTTCATTTAATGGTTCTAACAATTCAATTCTTGTCTCACCAACCTGAACAAAAACCACTCTAAGCCCTCTATCTTCTAAAACTTCTTCACCAGTAACTTCTAATTCAAGAAGATTTTTATAGAGATTTAATGCTTTATCAATTGATTTTACAGCTATACCAATATGATCAATCTTTTTCATTTTCATCCACCTCACAGATAGATTTTAGTATTTCTTTTTTTAATTCTACCATATTTTCAAAATTAAAACTATAGTTTTCTATCATATTGTCAATATTTCTTATTATTGAACTCCTTACTCTTCTTTTCATTCTTCTTTTTTTTCTATATTCGTATTCTCCAGAGAGTTTTAACTCTTCAAAGTGTTTATTTATCCAGCTAATGCTCTCCTTTATTCCTTCATTTCTGATAGAACTTACAGGAAGTATTGTTCTTGATTTCGACTCATTTTCAAGAGCAAGTGTATTTTTTAATTGTATCATAAATTTATTTGATTCTGGCAAATCCATTTTATTTATTACATATGCATCTGCTATTTCCATTATTCCTGCTTTAAACATCTGTATTTCATCGCCAGTATTTGGAGATAATACCAGCATTATGGTATCTGCAACGAATATTATCTCTATTTCTGACTGCCCTGCACCAACTGTTTCTATGATTATTTTGTCAAAACCAAATGATTTCATTACATCAACTATATCATAAACTGAATCACAAAGTCCTCCAACACTGCCTCTTGAAGCAACACTTCGAATATAAACATTTTCCTTGCTTGAAATATTTCTCATTCTTATTCTGTCGCCAAGAAAGGCTCCACCTGTAAAAGGACTCGAAGGATCTATTGCCAGAACTCCTACCTTTAATCCTTCTTTTGCCCATTCATTAACAAGTTTGGAAACATATGTGCTTTTTCCTGCACCTGGACTTCCCGTTATTCCAATAATTTGAGTATCCTTTGAAGGTTCTGGTAATTGTTCTATTATTTCCCAGGCGTAATTTATATTATTTTCAACAAGTGAAATTATCTTTGCAAGCGCATATTTCTCACCATTTTTAAAGTTTTCAATCAGGTTTTCAAGCTTTTTTTGAATTTGCAATTTCCCTCACCTTGCTAATAATTACTTCTAATGATGTACCTGGACCAAACACTTCTTTTATTCCCATTTCTTTTAATGCCGGTATATCGTCTTCAGGAATAATTCCTCCAAGAAATACCGGTATATCTGCATTTTTTTCTTTTAATAAGTTTAAGACCTTTTCACATAATTTCATGTGCGCTCCAGATAAAATAGAAAGACCTATAATATCAACATCTTCTTCCATTGCTGTATTTACTATATCTTCAGGTGTTTGTCTTATACCTGTATATATTACTTCCATACCTGCATCTCTTAAAGCTCTTGCAACTACTTTTGCACCTCTATCATGACCATCTAATCCTGGTTTTCCTACCAAAACCCTGATTTTTTCCATTTTTATGTCCTCCTCTTATTATTTATATAAATTATAATATTACAGCTTCATGATATTCGCCATATACTTCTCTTAAAACATCTGTAATTTCCCCAAGTGTAGCATATGATTTTACTGCTTCTAAAATATATGGCATAACATTTTCTTTGCTTTCTGCTGCATTTCTGAGCTTTTCAAGATTCTTTTTAACTGCTTCATTATCTCTTTCTTTTCTTAATTTCTTTAATTTTTCTTTTTGTCTTTCTTCAACTTCTGGATCAACTTTTAATATTGCTTCGTTTTTACCTGTTTCTTCAACAGTAAATTTATTTACACCAACTATTACCTGATCACCATTTTCTACAGCTAATTGTGATTCATATGCTGAATTTAATATTTCTTTCTGTATATATCCTTCTTCTACTGCTCTTACCATACCGCCCATTTTTTCAATTCTATCTATATATTCCATTGCTCTCTTTTCTATATCGCTTGTAAGAGCTTCTATCACATAAGAACCTGCAAACGGATCTATTGTTTCTGTAACTCCAGATTCATACGCAATAATCTGTTGAGTTCTTAATGCAATTGTTGCTGATAATTCTGTAGGTAATCCCAACGCTTCATCATATGAATTTGTATGTAATGACTGAGTACCGCCAAGCACAGCTGATAGCGCCTGTAATGTAACCCTAATTATGTTGTTTAATGGTTGCTGTGCTGTTAATGTTGAACCAGCAGTTTGAGTGTGGAATTTAAGCCTTAATGCTGCAGGGTTGGTTACTCCAAATTTATTTTTCATCAATTTTGCCCATAATCTTCTTGCTGCTCTAAACTTAGCAATTTCTTCTATGAAATTATTGTGAGCATTGAAGAAGAATGAGAGGTTTTTACCAAATACATTTGGATCAAGCCCTGCTTTTATAGCCGCTTCAACATATGCAAGACCATCTGCAAGTGTAAATGCAACTTCCTGCACAGCATTTGCACCTGCTTCTCTTATATGATAACCACTTATACTGATTAAATTAAACTTTGGAAGATTTTTTGAACCGTATTCAAATATATCTACAATAATCTTCATTGAAGGTTCTGGTGGAAATACATATGTTCCCCTTGCAATATATTCTTTTAAAATATCGTTTTGAATTGTACCTCTGAGTTTTTCCTGAGGAACTCCCTGCTTTTCTGCAACAGCTATTAACATTGATAATAATATTGAAGCTGTTGAATTAATTGTCATTGAAACACTAACTTTATCAAGCGGAATTCCATCAAAGAGAATTTCCATATCTTTTAATGAATCTATTGCAACACCAACTTTACCAACTTCTCCTTCTGACATAGAATGATCAGAATCATATCCTATTTGTGTTGGCAAATCAAAAGCTACTGATAATCCTGTCTGTCCCTGTTCCAATAAATATTTATATCTCTTATTTGATTCTTCAGCAGTAGCAAATCCTGCATACTGTCTCATTGTCCAGAATCTTCCTCTGTACATTGTTGGTTGAACACCACGTGTAAAAGGATATTCTCCTGGAAATCCTATATCTTCAAGGTAATCTATATCCTTAATGTCTTCAGGAGTATAAAGGCGTTTTAATTCTTCACCATAAGTTGTTTTAAATTGTTCCTTCCTTTCTGGAAATTTTTCAAGCGTCTTTTTTAACGTTGTTTCTTCCCAGTCTGTTTTTTTCTCGTTAATTTTCTTCAAATATTCCTCTGAGTACATAATGCACCTCCAATGGATTAATGAATTTATTTTTCAGAAACCATAATATATTTTACAATATTTTTCACTATTTTTCTAATAAAAAAATCAGCAATAAAAGCTAAATTCAGGCAATAATTAAGGATTATCAATCTTATATTAAGAATAATAAATTGGAATTAGCTTCATTTATATGTTATTATAGTATATAGAGATTAATTATTTTTTACGGGAGGTTTTTATATGACGTCAAATAAAGAGTTTGTCTATCCTAAGTTTATCGATGGAGACATCATTTTTTTCATGGAATCAAACGTTACTCAAAAGCAACTTCTAGAAGAACTTTCTGTTAACTTGGATAAATTAAGCAATTTTTTCTCAGAAGGTGACGGTTTTTATGTATTAATTAAAAATCCAGAAATGTATTCTATTGTTCCTAAAATAGGTAAAATCGCAAAAGAAAAAAAGCTACAATTATTAGGTGCATATTTTGAAGACCTTCCCGAGGTAAAAAAGAAGAAGAAAGAATTTAGATTAAGTGCTACAAATATTTATAAAAAACATGTACGTTCAGGACAGATTTTAGATAATCCCGGTGATATAATAATATTTGGCAATGTAAATCAGGGGGCAGAAATTAGAGCCGGGGGAAGCGTTATTGTATTCGGAAAGGTAAAAGGCACTGTTAGAGTGGGTATGACTCAAAAAAAGAATACCTTTATTGTAGCAGCAGAAATGGATTCTCCACTTGTTGAAATATCAGGAATAGTTTTAAATAATTATGCCTGGCCTCAGGGTCCGGTTTCTATACATTACGATGATGATCAAATTAGTGTGGAACCTATTGAATTATAATGGAGGGATAAAATGAAAACAGGAGAGATTTTAAAGGATTTGAGCAACGCTTTCGGGGTATCCATGTATGAGAATCCTGTTAAGGAAAAAATTATAGAATATGCAAAAAAAATCTCTACAGATGTAGAGATTTTTGATGCAGGAAAGGGTTCTCTTGGTTTAAAGCTTGGTAATGGAGAAAAAAGATTTGCATTATTTGCACACATGGACGAAATTGGTATCGTTATTACCAAAATTGTCGATGAGCAATTTGCAATGGTTCACACTATTGGAGGTGTGGATCCAAGAACATTAATTTCAAAACGCGTAAAATTCAAAACAGAAAATGGAGAAAAAATTGGTGTCGTTGGAATGTTAGCTCCGCATCTTCAAAAACCTCAACATCGTTCTTCTTCGCCAGATTTTGATAATATCTATATAGATTTTTCGATTTCTGGTGGAACCAAAGACATTGAGGTTGGAGATATTGGAACTGTAGATATTGAAGCTATAGAATTAAACGGAAAAATTTCCGGTAAAGCTTTAGATAACAGAGTTGGATGTGTTGTATTATTAAAAACACTTGAAGAATTAAAGAAATTTAATCTTGAAGGAAAAAGCATATATTTCCTCTTTAATCAGGGTGAAGAAATTGGTTTGAAAGGAGCAAAAAGAACTGCTGAGGATATTGCTCCTGAAATTGGAATAGTTATAGACGTTACCTTTGGTAGCGATATACCTCCATATTATGAAAAGGTTGAAATGGGCAAAGGTCCAGCTATCGCGCTTGGCCCAAGTATGCATAATGAAGAGACTCAAAAAATGATTGATACAGCAAAGAAATATGGAATTAATCATCAACTTGAACCTGCTCCAATGAGAAGTGGAACAGAATCTGATATTGTACAGATAGTAAAAGAAGGAGTTAAAACTATTCTTATTTCAATACCAATATTAAATATGCATTCTTCCGCAGAGGTTGTAGATCCTTCTGATATAGATACGTCAGCTATATTAATAGCAAATTATATTGCTAATTATTTAGAAGAAGGTGAAAATAATGAATGAACTTCTAAAATATCTTCCAGAAATAACTGAATTACCAGGAATTTCCGGAAAAGAAGATAAAGTAAGAGAATATATAATCGAAAAAATTAAAGATAAAGTTGATGAATATCATATAGATGTTATGGGAAATCTTATAGCTAAGGTTTCCGGCAAGGATTCTTCAAAAAAGATTATGGTTCTTGCTCATATGGATGAAGTTGGTTTTATGGTTACAAAGGTTAATGATGATGGAACTTTTCATATTTCTCCGGTAGGTGGAGTTGACCCAAGAGTTGTATTTTCACAAAGATTGTTGGTTAATGGCGAAATACCTGGAGTAATACAGGTAAAACCCATACATCTTCAGAAGCCTGAAGAAAGAAAAGCAAAACCTGACTATTCACAATTTAAGGTTTATACTGGTTTAAGCAAAGAAGAAGCAAAGAAAAAAATAAAGGTTGGAGATATGGTAACTTTTGATACAAAATTTTATATAGAAGGAGACAGAGCTGTTTCAAAGGCTTTTGATGACAGAGCAGGTTGTGCGTTAATGTTAAACCTTATTGATAAGATTGAAAAAGAAGGAAAACCTCAATATGATACATATTTCGCTTTTGTTGTTCAGGAAGAGGTTGGACTCAGGGGAAGCGGTGTTGCAGCTTATCAGATAAAACCTGATGTTGCTCTTGTTCTTGAAGGTACAACGGCAGGGGATTTTCCATTGCTCGATGAGGATAAATGGGCTACTCATCTTGGAAATGGACCTGCTACATTCTTTATGCATTCTGGAGTTGTTTTATCAAAAGAAATATTTGAAAAGATTGTTTCTCTGGCAAAAGAAAATAATATAAAGTTACAATTTAAGATGAGGACTGCTGGTGGAACAGACGCAAGAAGACTTGCCACTACATTGGATGGTATTCCTTCTGGTATATTGGCTGTTCCTTCAAGATATATTCACTCGCCAAATACAATCATAGATGTAAATGATTATATAAATGCTTATAAACTTGTTGAACTTTTAATCTTTGAAGGGAGGATTATTTAATGAAAGAATTAATAAAAAAATTAACTGAAATAACTTCACCAAGTGGAAGAGAAGATAAAATAAGAGAAGCTATTATTGAAGAAATAAAGGATTATGTAGATGAAATAGATGTTGACAAACTTGGAAATTTAATTGCTATAAAAAAGGGAACAGGAGATAAAACAATTTTATTTGATGCACATATGGATGAAATAGGACTTGTTGTTACTCATATTACAGATGATGGTTTCTTAAGGATAGAACCTGTTGGCGGGGTAAATCCAAGGGTATTAATTGGAGCAATGGTTCAGTTTAACGGTTATGTGGGTGTTGTTGGATTTGAAGGAGAAACTGTTGAAGAATATTCAAAAAATCAAACAAATCTCACTTTTGATGTATTATATGTTGATCTTGGCTTTAAATCAAGAGAAGAGGCTGAAGAAAAAACACCAATTGGAACATTTGGAACATATTATGCACATTTTAATGATCTTGGAGATAAGGTAGTTTCAAAATCTCTTGATGATAGAATTGGTTGTGTAGCATTAATTGAAACTATTAAAAAGCTTGATAAACCAGAAAATAATGTAATATTTGTATTTTCAGTTCAGGAAGAAGTGGGATTAATTGGAGCTTCTGTTGCTGGATTTAATTATGATGTGGATATGGCAATTGCTGTTGATGTTACAGCATCTTCTGATACACCAAAGTACTTTAAAAGAATTTCTATGAAGCTGGACGAAGGTCCAACAATAAAGGTTAAAGATTCTGCTACAGTAAGTGACAGAGTGGTAGTTGAACACCTTAAGAAAATAGCTAAAAAGGAAAATATTAAACATCAGATGGAAGTTTTAATTTTTGGGGGAACAAATGCTGCCGGTTATCAATTAACAAAATCAGGAATTCCATCAGGTACAATTTCAATTCCTACAAGATATATACATACACCTCATGAAATGGTTTCAATGTTTGATGTTGAAGAAACAGTAAAATTCCTTGTTGCATTGGCTAATAATAGTTTGTAAAAATACTCTTAAATCTGGTGATTAAATGGAAGATTCAAAACTTTTTAAAAACTTTTTTATAGTAAGTTTAATATTTTTTGCAGCAACATATTTAATAATATTATATTCAAATATTCAGTTTATAAATAGAACGGTTGAAAACATCGTCAACCGTTCTTCTGTTATTGGTATAAATTTTATAAAAGAATATAAAAACAGATATATAAATTTCATAAATACATTTAAAAATGATATAAAAATAAGTAGTTACGCAAAAATACTCTCAAATATGAAATCAAATGAAATTATTATCGATTATGAAAACTACTCAAGATTATACAAAAATCTTGATCTATATATTAAAGAGAAAAAAAGTATAATAAATTTTACAGGTAATATCTATATTACAGATTTTAATAAAAACTTTATTTTCCAGGAAACAAAAAGTATTTCAAACTATACCGCTTTTAATAATTCGCTTGAAAAACTTGAAAAAACCTCTTCTGATTTTGTTTTTTCAAATCTATTTGAGAAAAACGGAAAATTAAAATTTTATATCTCCTCTATATTATATGATACATCTCAAACACCCATTGGATATATTATTTTTGAATTTAATTTTGATTTTTCTTTGTTAAATACATTAATCGAAAATACAGAAGAAATGGATATGATAATTGTTGATTCAGAAACAAATCTTATGTATCCTTCAAAAAAACTTCCATATTTTATATACTCTAAGATTTTTCTGGGAAAAAATTTAGAAAATATAGTCTTAAATTACAATGGTATTGCCTATTTTATTAAAAATGTAGATTTTTCAAATTCAACATATTTAATCACTGTATATAACAAATCCAGATTTTTTACATTCTCAATTATATATGTTATGGCTATTACTATATTTTTTGTTGCTATTTTAAATGTATGGCTTAAATCATATTTTAGATATAGTCAATATATTTCAAAAGAATTATTAAATCTTACAGAGATTTTAGAGTTAAATTCTTATAATGAATTAATGCCGACTCTTAATAATATTAAAAAATTAGAAGGTTTATTATTTAAAGAAATATATTATCCAAAGGATATATCAGATATAATTTATAAAATTTCTGACATATATGGCGATATTATCTTTATTTCATTATTTAAAAAATCTGCATTTAATATAAATTATCTTTCATGGATTTTATTTAATTCGCCAAATTATACTATAAGCAATGAATCAATCTCTCTAATCATGGAATCAAAAAATACTTATATATATGAATTTAATCGAAAATTCGTTGATACCGATGGATTTATAATCATAAAAGAAAATCCCATGAGTCAATTGGAATATAATCTCTTTAAAGACGGTATCATTTTTATGTTAAATTCACTTGAGAAAAAAATAGGAAAGATTTATGATTTTGAAAGTTTTTATGATTATTATCTTTCATATGAATTTTCTTCTATTTTAATTGCAAAATTCCAGAATGAATATATTTACCTAAAAGATCCTCTATTTTTCAGGAGTTATATATTTAAATACAAAAATAATCTAATTTTCTTAAATACTTTTGATTTTAATTATAACAAAGAATTAATAGATTATCTAACAATAATCGGGGAATTCAATGAAAACTTTCCAAAATTCATGTATTCAAAACTTTCAAAATATCCAAGCAGAAAAAAGAAACTTTTTTCTGAGATTGAACTTATTTTAAATACTGAATGGGAAGATTTTAAAGATATGTATTAAATGAAAAAGGCAGCCTTAACAGGCTGCCTTGATTTTTAATAAATTACTTTTTTATTGAATAAAATGATTTTAATCCTCTGTATTCTGCAACTTCTCCTAATTCTTCTTCAATTCTTAATAATTGATTGTATTTTGCAATTCTTTCACTTCTTGATAATGAACCTGTTTTTATAAATCCAGCATTCATTGCAACTGCTAAATCAGCAATAAATGTATCTTCACTTTCACCTGATCTGTGTGATACAACATTTGTCATATTGTTTTTCATTGCTAATTCCATAGCATCTAATGTTTCTGTTACTGATCCAATTTGATTTAATTTGATCAAAATTGAATTTGATGCTTTCATATCAATACCTTTTTGTAATCTCTTTACGTTTGTAACATAAAGGTCGTCTCCAACAATCTGTACTTTCTTTCCAACCTTTTCTGTAAACTTCTGATAAGCTTCCCAATCTTCCTGATCAAATGGATCTTCTATTGAAACAATTGGATATTTATCAACTAACATTTCATAGTATTCCATAGCTTCATCAGCAGTTAATTCTTTTCCATCAATATTATATACTTTCTTTTCTTCATCGTAGTATTCAGAAGCTGCACAATCTAATGCAATAAATACATGTTCTCCTGCTTTGTATCCAGCATCTTCAATAGCTTTAATAATAAACTGAATTGCTTCTTCGTTTGAATTGAGATTTGGTGCAAATCCACCTTCATCACCAACTGCTGTTACATGTCCTTCTTTCTTTAACAATGATTTTAATGAATGGAACACTTCTGCACCAGCTCTTAATGCATCAGAGAATTTTTCAAAACCTGCTGGAACAATCATGAATTCCTGAATATCAAGATTGTTATCAGCGTGTTCTCCTCCATTGATTATATTCATTAAAGGTACAGGTAATACCTTTGCATTTGGTCCTCCAAGATATTTATAAAGTGGAAGTCCCAATGAATCTGCTGCTGCTCTTGCCACAGCCATTGAAACAGCAAGAATAGCATTTGCACCAAGACCAGATTTATTTTCTGTTCCATCTAATTCAAGCATTACTTTGTCAATTAATGGCTGGTCAAATGCATTTAAACCCACTAATTCTTTTGAGATTTTTTCATTTATATTTTTAACAGCAGTTAAAACACCTTTTCCTTTAAATCTTGATTTGTCTCCATCTCTTAATTCTAATGCTTCAAATTTTCCTGTTGAAGCACCTGATGGAACAATAGCCTTTCCTTCTGCACCACTTGCTAATTCTACTACTGCTTCTACTGTTGGGTTACCCCTTGAATCCAATACTTCTCTTGCATAAACGGAAACGATTTCATCATACCACATGTTTCTCTCCCTCCTTCAATTATAAAAAATGCATTTATTTATCAGGGTTTGACAAATGTGCCAACTCTATTGTTTGATAATGCTTCAAGTAAATTACCTTCTTTAAAGAAATTTAATACTATTATAGGCATATGATATCTTTTACATATGGAAAACGCCTCTGTATCCATTATTTTAAGCCCAAGATTTATTGCATCATCATAAGTAATTCTACTATATTTTTTCGCATCTTTAAACTTTTTAGGATCTCTATCATAAATACCATCAACCTTTGTAGCCTTTATCAAAACATCTGCTTTCATTTCAACTGCTCTTAATGCAGCTGCGGTATCTGTTGTAAAGAATGGATTTGATGTTCCACCTGCAAAAATTACCACATATCCAGCATTAAAGTATAATTCTATATCGTCATAATGTATAATTCTTACAGATGGAAGATTAACAATTTGAGATACAACTACAGTTTTAATTCCTTTTTTCTCAAAGTAATCTTTTAAATAAAGGGCATTTATTACTGTCCCTAACATTCCAATATGGTCACCTATACTATTAGTTACATCCTGCAACTCTCTTCCTCTAAATAAATTTCCTGCTCCAATTACCATTCCAAGCTTAATTCCATGTTGAACAACCTTTTTTATTTCATTAGAAAGATACTCAAGCGCCTTTTCATCAAAACCTTTTTTATCCTCACCGGATAACACTTCACCACTGAGCTTTAATAATATTCGCTTATACATACTCCTTCCCCCTTTTTCTCAAAAAAAAGGGTGGACAAAGACCACCCTATATATTATTCACCTATTTCGTATCTTACAAATCTTGATACTTTTATGTTTTCTCCTATTTTTGCAATTGCATTTGTAATGAGGTCTTTAATCTTTGTACCTTTTTCATCTGCAAATACAAATTCCTGTTCTAATAAACAATTTGTTTCGAAGAATTTATTTAATTTGTTTTCAACGATTTTTTCAATTACATGTTCTGGTTTTCCTGAATTTTTCATTTCTTCTGCATAAATTTCCTTTTCTTTTGCAATTATTTCTTCAGGAACATCTTCTTTCTTTAACCATTTTGGATTCATTGAAGCAATCTGTAATGAAATCTGTTTTGCTAATTCATGGAATTCATCAGTTCTTGCAACAAAATCTGTTTCACAGTTCAATTCTAATAATACACCAATTCTTTCATTGTGGTGAATGTATGAATAAATAATTCCTTCACCTGTTGATCTTCCTGCTTTTTTAGCAGCTTTTGCAGCACCCTTTTTTCTTAAGATTTCAACTGCTTTGTCAAAATCTCCATTAGCTTCTTCTAAAGCTTTTTTACAATCCATCATACCTGCGCCTGTAGCATCTCTTAATTTTTTTACTTCTGCAGCACTTATAGCCATTTATATTCCCTCCCAGTATTATCTTATTTTCCTGAACTATTTTAACACAATTATTTTTCTTTTTTTAAACATTGTTATTACTAATTTTTTTAAATATTGCTTCTTCAACATTTTTAGGTACCCACTGAGAGATATTTCCATTAAATCTCGCAACCTCTTTTACAATTGTTGAAGATACAAATGAGTATTCTGTATCTGTCATTAAAAAAAGGATTTCTATATCTTTATTCAAAGAACGGTTTGAATTTGCCAATTGCAATTCAAATTCAAAATCCGAAACTGCTCTTAATCCTCTTATAATAACATTTATATTTTTCTGTTTTGCATAATCTACTAATAGTCCTTCATAACATTCAACCTTTATATTTTTATAATCTTTTAATGATTCTCGTGTTAATTGCATTCTCTCTTCACAATCAAAAAAATATTTTTTATTTATATTATGCATAACCACAACATATAATTCATCAAATATTTTCGCTGCTCTTTGTATTATATTTATATGACCATATGTAATGGGATCAAAACTTCCAGGATATATAGCTTTCAACATTTCATACCTCCAGATATTGTTCTATTTTACCTGCTCCTAAAATCACTCCTTCATTATCATAAACAACGGCAAATTGGCCAGGAGTTACAGCAAAAATAGGTTCTTTAAATATAACTTCCACTTTATTTTCGCCTATTTTTCTTATATATGCATCTTTTTCCTCATTTCTTTTTCTTATTCTACATCTTGCTTCAATTTCGTTAAAATCAACCAAAAATTCAAAATCCGTACTAATAAGCCCTTTAAAGTAAACCTTTTCTGTTGGAGCTACTATTATTTGATTTTTTTCTGGAATTATTTTATACACATGCATTTTTATATTTGGATTTTTGAAATATTTTATTCCTGTTCTTTGACCTATAGTATAATTGGTATAACCAGTATGTTCTCCTATTATATTCCCTTCCAAATCAAGCACTTCACCTGTTGATACATTTATTCCATTTTCTCTTAAAAATCTTCTATAATCGTTATCTGGAATAAAGCACAATTCCTGACTATCAACTTTTTTAGCTATATTTATATCTAATTTTTCTGCTATCTTTCTTATCTCATCTTTTGTATAAGTTCCATTCGGAAAAATAATATGTGGTATTGCTTCTTTTTTCATATATGCAAGAAAATAAGATTGATCCTTGGACACATCGATCCCTTTTTTTATTACCTCTGTATTGTATTTTTCAGAAAATTCTCTAATTGCATAATGCCCTGAAGCAATATAATCTGCATCATATTCTTTTAATATATCAATTGCCAATCCAAACTTAAAATATTTATTACATAGCATACATGGATTAGGAGTTCTTCCTGCTTTATATTCTTTTATAAAATAATCTATTATTTTTTCCTTAAATTCCTCATATATTTTTATTACCTTTAATTCAAACCCCAATTTATCAGCAATTCTCATTGCATCATAGGTATCAGATGGACTACAACATATTTTCTTTTTTTCAGGAATCTTTATAAATACTTCATCTGGTATTGTTTTAAAATGAATTCCTATTACTTCATAACCCATCTCTTTCGCAAGATATGCAGCAACAGAACTATCAACCCCGCCGCTCATCAGCATTATTAATTTTTTCTTCAACTGTATTTCCTCCCATTAATTCCAGTTTTTCTCCTATTTTTAATAAATCTGCAAGTGTAATCTTTGAAAGTTCGCTCATAAGAATTGTATTTATTTTTTTCCAGACATATCCCACTGCGCATTCAGAACCAAGTGTTTCACATTTTCCGGTAACAACGCACTCATATGATTGAAATGGTCTATCTAAAATATAAATTACTTCACTTAATTTTAAATCTTCTGGTTTTCTACTTAAAGCATATCCTCCGTATCTTCCGCGCACCGAATCAACAATTTTATATTCCCTTAATTCACTGAATATTTTTTCCAGAAAATCCTTCGGTATTTTTTGCTTTGCCGATAATTCATTTATAGAAACTCTTTTCACTCCATTTTTATGAAATAAAGCAAGTTCATACAACGCTCTTAATGCATAACTGCTTTTTACTGTTAGTCCCATTTTATTACCTCCTGGCCTTTTTCCCTACTACATAAACACTAACTTCCTGTGTATTTTGCGCAAGTCTTACATCATTAATATATATATCCAATCTATTTCCAACAATTTTCGAACCAATATCTTCCACTTCAAAAAATCCCATATTAGGGGTATTTCTAAATTCTGGAATATATACCACAGTTCCAAGAGGTAAATACTTCGGATCAGCAGCTACTGTTACCCATGGTCTTGGAACATTTCCAGACTTTGTTAATCTAAATGCTGGATAATATATAATTTTATCATCCCATTCTGTGTAAAAAGTTGCTCTGAAATTCCCTGCAAATTTAAAGAATAATTTCATAGGATCTCGCGGCTCACCATTTTTCCAGATTTCAAAATTAAACAACTTATCCTTTTTCACCTTTCCCATTAACGTTTCTGTATCCACCCATTTTCCTTCTTTAATAGAAGGATCAATATTATAAATATTGGAATAAACTGTCATTACCCCATTCCCATGATCTATCTTTACATATTTACTCTCATTAACAGCCTTTCCTATTTCAACAACTCTTCCAGGCAATGTAGGCCTTACATATTCATCTTTTAATGGTAATATTCCCAATCCAACTGATACACCCGTTGAAATTCTATCTCCAAACCTTACAACTATTCTATCGTAATCAGAAGGTTTTGTATATGTAAGAGGCCATGTTAAAAACTCTTCTATATTGTTAACAGGAATTATTATTTTTTGTCCTACTCTTATACTCCTTGGATCATCAATGTTATTCGCAACTTTTATTAAATCTACTCCATTATACCCCAATCCAAAAGCCAATGCTATTTGGCTTAAAGTATCACCTGGTTTTACCTGATAAATTATTTGGTCTGTTGAACCAAAAAGATCTTTTATTTCAGCTTTTGAAAAACTTATTAATGCATTTGTTAATTTTCTTTCCAGTTCATCCAGCTGTGTTTTGTATTTTTCATCAAATGTACTAATAGGTCGTGATGTTATCATTTCAAATGAATTTTCAAGATTTTTTATATTCTTCTCAAGCTGCGCCATCTGATTTTCAAGACCTTTTATTTTTAATAGTTCATCACTTTTGGTTTTATAAAACAACTTTGCAACTTCTCTCTGTGTTTCTGCAGAAACGGATTCATATACGTATTTTTTCAAATTTTCCTCATCTATAATTGCTCCAACTTTTCCTTTAAATGAGTTATAATCATTTTTTAAATTATCAAAATCCTTTTCTAATGTTTCAAAATTAATCTGCCACACCTTATCTAAAGAATTAACAGTTTTCAACAATTCGTCTATATTATTTTTAACAGCAACATCTATGTTGTTTTTTATTTCAGTTGAAGATAATGTTATACCCGCAAGGGTTTTTTCTATATTATTTATTTTTCCTTCCAATATTAATCCTTTATTTTGCATATTTTTTAGAGATACTTCTATATTTGTAATAGAAGAAGAAGTTGTATGTATCTCTCTTTTTAAATCATCTATTCTTTTTTCTTCATTTGTTATTTTGATATTTAATGCTTCAAACTTTTGCTGTAATTCTGTTGAGTCTCTGGTTATAAATTCATTCTTTAGTGTATTTAAATCGGAAATCCTTACAGCTTCATTATTTAATATTTTTATGTTATTTTCAATATTTGTGATCCTTTGATTAATATCAGACAATAAATTTGAATATACACCTTCATTATCAATATTCTGAATATCTCCAATCTTTTTTTGAAGATTATTTAATGTATTTTGATATAAAATAAGCTCACTTTTATATTTATTTAACTCATTTGCAATTTCTGCATTAGAAGCAGATAATGTATCTTCTATTTTTTTTATTTTCGCTCCTAAATTTGTTATATTTCTATTCAAATCTTCTATTCTACTATTGTATGTTTCTACAGTTTCCTTATAATAATTTAATTCAGATTCATAATTTGTCAATTTTAATTTCAATGTTGAAACTTCTGTTTCTAAATCATTCAATCTTTCGTTGTCTGATGCAACTCCCTGTAATAACGAACAGGATGAAAAAAACTGTACTAAAATTATTAATAGAACTATGTAACTCAATCTTTTCATCACAGATCCCCTTTCAACTTTTCTGCCTGTTTTACATATGGATTCTTTGAATTTTTATATCTTCCAACCAATTTATTAAAAAATTCTTTGGCTTCTTTTTTCTTTCCTATCCTATAATTTGTATATCCTTTAAAGAAGTAATACATTATTAAATCCTCATCAGAATTTAAATCCTTAAAATTCTTTTCAAGGATTTCAACTGCAGAAACCAGCATCTTTAATTCTGCCATTTCTTTTCCTTCTTCTCTGAATATCCATGCTAAACGTATAAACGTTCTCGCTATTCTTCCAGGATTATTTACTATTTTATACACAATTCCAGCAAGTGCATACTGTTTTTTCAAAAAATCTATACTTTTATTCTTACTATTATCTATTTTCCCCATTTTATCTCTAACTCTTTTTAAATATTCTTTTAAATCTTTTTTTGTATCCTTACCTATTCTCTTAAACAGGTCATCATCACCATTAAAGTAAGTAAATCCACATTTAGGACATGTTAAAATTGAAAAATGAAGAGGATTAGGACCTCTATACGTCGGCTTTAAATCATCATCGTACTTTTCAATTCTAATACTATCAATTTTTATTTTTGTATATGGAAACGCTTTGCCGCACAACGGACAGGATGTGGTATCTTCCCAGAAGTCACCCATAGTATTATCTCCTTCTTATTTTTTTTAATACTCTCATAATCATATTTTACCATAATAGTCATAAAATTCAAACTATAATGTTTGCAAAATTATTATCTTAATGGTAAAATATATCCGAAGTTAACAAATTAGATGTAGGAGGATAAAGCATGGGATTCTTTAATAAAATTGCAGAAGGACTTAAAAAAACAAGAGATAAATTTTTTGGAAATATTAAAACACTCTTTGCTGGAAGAAAACTTGACGATGAAGTCTTAGAAGAATTGGAAGAAATTATGATTCTTTCAGACATGGGAGTCGAAGCAACAGAAGATATTCTTAAAGAATTAAAAGAACGATATAAAAAAGAAAACTCAGACGATCCTTTATTACTATTAAGAGATATTATGGTTGAACATTTAAAAGATGAACCTTTGTCATTTAATCCAGATAAAAAACCGTTTGTAATACTTGTTGTCGGTGTAAACGGAACAGGAAAAACCACTACCATTGCAAAACTTGGAAAATTATACAAAGACAAAGGACATGATGTGGTATTTGCTGCAGGTGATACATTTAGGGCAGCTGCTATTGAACAATTAAAGGAATGGGGTAATAGATTAGGTATTGATGTAATAGCCCATACACATGGTGCTGACGCTGCTGCTGTAGCTTTCGATGCATTAAATCATGCTGTCGCTAAAGGAAGAGATATAGTAATAATAGATACTGCCGGAAGATTGCATACAAAACAGAATCTTATGGAAGAGTTAAAGAAAATAAAAAGGGTTATTCAAAAGGTTATTCCAGATGCTCCACATGAAACCTTACTTGTACTCGATGGAACTACCGGCCAAAACGGTATTATTCAGGCAAAGGTGTTTAAAGAAACAACTGATTTAACCGGAATTGTGGTTACAAAATTAGACGGAACAGCAAAAGGCGGTATTGCTTTTGCTATTAATCAGGAATTGGATATTCCTATTAAATTAATAGGCGTCGGAGAAAAAGCCGATGACCTTCAAATTTTTGATCCAAAAACATATTGTAATGCTCTCTTAGGAATTGAAGAAAAATAATAATAGAAAAAAATAAAAGCTCCAGAATTTATTTCTGGAGCTTTTTTCTTAATATATCCATTTCTTCTAGATCAAGATCGACTTTTACTATTACATTTGGATTAGCTATTTCTATTTTTCCTTCTTCCTGGCCCTTTCTCATTTTAATCATTTCCGGCATTTTTATTTTTATTGGATCGCCAACTGGTTTTATAATTTCAACTTCTTCGCCTACTGCAATCTTACTTCTAATTTCAAGTATTGATTTACCATCTCGGCTTTTACCAAGGACCTTTGCAACAATTTCATGTGTTTTATTATATGATGAAGAATCATAATTTTGACCTTCTGCTCCAGGATTGCCAAAGAAGAATCCTTTTGTATATTTTCTGTTACTTACAGAATTTAAATACTCCATCCATTTAGGATCATATTTAAAATTACCTTCATAATATTTATCTATTGCTTCTCTATATACTTTTGTTACTATTGCACCGTAGTATATTCCCTTCATTCTTCCTTCTATCTTTAAACTATCAATACCAGTATCCAAAATCTGATCAATAAACTCTATTGTACAAAGATCCCTGGAATTCATTATAAATGTTCCTCTTTCATCTTCATAAATAGGATAGTATTCACCTGGTCTGTTCTCTTCAACAAGATGATACTTCCATCTGCAAGGTTGAGCACATGCTCCTCTATTGGCATCTCTTCCTGTTAAATAATTACTCAACAAACATCTTCCTGAAATAGACATACACATTGCACCATGTATAAAAACTTCCAACTCAACATCAGGTACTTTTTCCCTTATTTCGCGAATTTCTTTTAATGATAATTCACGAGCTAAAATAATTCTTTTTGCTCCCATTTCATGCCACACTTTTACGCTCATCCAGTTGGTATTACTTGCCTGAGTACTTACATTTATTTCAAGATCTGTATTGTCCCTAACTATTTTAAAAACACCTAAATCTGCAACTATAACAGCATCTACACCAGCAGATTCGAGAAATTTAGCATAATCTGCAACCTTTTCAATTTCATTATTATGAGCTATTATATTTAAAGTAACATATATCTTTTTCCCAAGAGAATGAGCATATTTTACAGCTTCTACTATCTCTTCATTTGAGAAGTTTCCAGCCAGAGCTCTTAAATTGAAAAATTTTCCGCCAAGGTAAGCTGCATCAGCACCATAGCGGAAAACCATTTTTAATTTTTCCATATTTCCGGCTGGAGAAAGAAGTTCAACCTTTTTCATACTTTCTCCTCCAGTGATTTTAATTATTTTTAGTTAATTTCTACAATTTCAATTTCAAAGGTTAAATCCTTACCTGCAAGAGGATGATTTGTATCCATTTTTACCATTTCATCTGTAACTTCAAGGATTTTAGCAAGGAATACATTTCCTGATTGATCTGCAAGTTGTACTGTTTGGCCAACTGCTTCATCTATATTAGGTGGAAAACTCTGTCTTGGTAATTCAAATACTTTTTCTTCAGAATATTCTCCATATGCCTCTTCAGCAGGAATAGTGAATGTCTTTTTTTCTCCAACTTCCATATCCATAACAGCTTTATCAAATCCTGGAATTACCTGTCCTGCACCTGCTGTAAATTCTAATGGTTCTCTTCCTTCTGATGAATCAAAAACAGTTCCGTCATTTAATGTCCCTTTGTAGTGTAACTTTACAGTATTTCCTTTCTGTACTTTCATAATTATTCCGCCTTTCTGCTTTTTTCTTTTGCTTTCGCAATTATTGGTTTTCTTCCTCTTCTTTTCTTTTTAAAAGATTCAAGTATAATCTCTGCATCTTCAAAAGACACAGTAATAAAAGAAAATTTATCGAGTATCCTTACATCTCTTAATCTAACATTATCAAGTTTTGTATAATCTTTTATTAATTTTAATATTTTTTCCTTTGTGATTCCGTCATCTTTACCAAGGGCTACAAATAATCTTGTTTTACCTTTCTTATCAACAAATGATTTTCCTTTAACTTCTCTAATTTCATTATAATTTCTTTCATCAAGTTCATCCTGAAAAGCATATTTTAATACTGCTGCAAGTACTTCATTTGCATTTCTATTTTCGAGCATTTCATTTGCTAATTCAAGATAGTTTTCATATGTTTCGCTTTCAAGGATATTATTTATTTCTGTTTTTATTCTATTTTTCTTTGATTCTATAACATCCTTTATTTTAGGAATTCTCTTTTTCTTTATATCGCTTTTTGAAATTCTTTTTATAAACAATAACTTTCTATATTCTTCTGGTGTAACAAAAGTAATAGCTGTTCCTTCTTTTCCTGCCCTTCCTGTTCTTCCAATTCTATGAACATACGATTCAGGATTTTGAGGCAATGAATAATTTATTACATGTGTCAAATCTGAAATATCAATACCTCTTGCTGCAACATCTGTTGCTACAAGAATATTTGCTCTCTTTGTTTTGAATTTCCTTAAAATTCTTTCTCTTTGATATTGGGATAAATCTCCATGTAATGCCTCTGCACTATATCCCCTATCAATAAGTCTGTTTGAAACAGTATCAACATCTACCTTTGTTCTACAGAATACAAGACCGTAAAACTCTGGTTCTATATCTATAATTCTACATAACGCCTCAAATTTATCTGATTCATTAACCTCAAAATATATCTGCTCTGTTAATTCCGTTGTTAATTGTTCTGGTTTTACAGAAATTATCTTGTAATTGCTCATATATTTTTTTGCAAGCTTTAAAATTCTTGATGGCATTGTAGCTGAGAATAAAAGTATTTGCTTTTTTTCTGGTGTATTTGAAAGTATTTCCTCTACATCATCTATAAATCCCATATCAAGCATCTCATCTGCTTCATCAAGAATTACATAAGAAACATGTTTTAAATCCAATGTTTTTCTTCTAATATGATCCAATATTCTTCCCGGTGTTCCAACTACGATATCAATACCTTTTTTAAGTCTTGAAATTTGGTTTTCTATTGATTGTCCACCATAAATAGGAAGAATATTTAACTTTTTTCTTCCTTTTAAAGAATTAATCTCCTCTGCAACCTGAATAGCCAATTCCCTTGTAGGAGTTAAAATTAAAGCCTTTACCTTTTTTGAAGGTTCTAATTTTTCAATTAACGGTAATCCAAATGCTGCTGTTTTACCTGTTCCAGTCTGCGCCTGACCAATTACATCAATACCTTCCTGTAAAAGAATTGGTATAACCTTTTCCTGAATTGGTGTTGGTTCCTCAAACCCCTTTTTCTTTAACGCCTTTAATGTACTTTCTGATAATCCTAAATCCTCAAACTTTACTAGCTTTTCCATTTTCTACCTCTTTCCTATGATTTTTTTCAGGTATTCCAATGCCAGGATATACCCATCGAGTCCTAACCCTGTAATCTGTCCATCGCATACAGGGGCTATTACACTTTTCTTTCTAAATTCTTCTCTTTTATATATATTAGAAATATGCAATTCGATTTTAGGAACATCAATTATTTCCAGAGCATCCTTAATTGCATAACTATAGTGTGTATAAGCACCTGCATTAATTATAAGCCCATCAAAATCCATTTTCTGAAGTCTGTTAATAATTTCTCCTTCAAAATTTGACTGAAAAACTTCTGTTTTTATTTTGTTCTTTTCAGACCAATCTTCGATCAATTTCAAAAGATCCTGATATGAAAAATTACCATATATTTCTTTTGGGCGTTTGCCTAACATATTAAGGTTAGGACCATTAACTATTAATATCATACCATAATTCCTCCATAAAAAAATTTTATATTTCCATTCTTAACTCAACCTTTCCAATATTGTTACTGCAACTCTTTAAAAACTCATAACATAGTATTATATCATAATAATCTTTCAATTAAAGACAAATCCTTCCAAATCCAGAACACCCGTTAAACTTATTAATATAACATTAATAATAAATAATGGATATTTAATATTAATATATTTTTTTTGAAATTTTTTATCATATATTTTATGATATAATTTCCTTGCAAAAATTCGAATTTTTAACAATCGGAGGTGTAATTGTGAATTCTATTAGAAGAAAAATACTTATAGTATTCTCAACAATTATAATTTCTGCTGGAGCTTTTGTTGGATTTTTTCTGTATTTTTATTTATCAGCATCACTTGAAAGTCTAATTGAAGAAAATTCATTTTCCATTTTAGAACAACAGGCATCACAGGTAGAAATGTTCTTTAATTCGTTAATTCATGAAATGACACTTATCTCAAACAAAAAAATCTTTAAAAATATGAACATGACTGATTCAATTGCAATCTTAAAAAAAGATAATGAAATTTTAGATGATTACAGCATGTTATTTATAGCAGATAAAGATGGAAATGCCTACACAACAACAAATGTAAAAACCAATATTGCTGATAGAGATTACTTTAAAAAAATAATGAACGGAAACGATATTGCTATAAGCGACGTTTTAATATCAAAAGCCGACGGAACATCTATAATAGTTATTGCACATTCGATTAGAGATGAAAATAATAAAACCATAGGTTTAGTTGGTGGTACAATTTCTCTTGAAAAATTTCTGAATTTTGTTAGCACTTCAGCAGAAGGTAATTATAGTTTTATCTTAGATTCACACGGAACAATGATTGCACATACAATAAAGAAATTTATAGGAAGCAGTGTTTTTAATTTAAATTATAAAGGTTTAAGTGAAATTGCGCAAAAGATGATCAATGGTGAAAAAGGTTATGGTGAAATTACTGTTGAAAACAATCAAAAAAGAATATTAATCTATGCACCTATAAAATCAATGAATTGGTCTGTTGCAGTTTCAATTCCAAAAAGCGCTTTACTTGCAAAACTAAGAGGTATTGTTAATTTCTTTGTATTAATTGTAATTTTAGCTGCTTCAGTTGCAGTTATTGTTTCAATACTACTTGGAAATTCTATTGCTAAACCTCTTGAAAAACTCTCAAATGATGTTAAAAAATTTGGCGAAGGTGATTTAACCATTAAATTTAGCGCAAGAGGTAAAGATGAAATTGCAAGAATTGCAGAATCATTAAATTACATGGCAAATAATCTCAGAAATTATTTAATTAGTGTAAGAAAATCTGCTTCTGATCTGGAAGAATCAGCCGTAGAACTTGAAGAAAATGCAAGAATTCAGTCAACACAAATGGCAAAAATTACAGAAAAGACTGAAGATATGGATAAAAGCTCAAATTTAGTTTCTTCTTCCATTGAAGAAATGAATTCCGGAGTAGAAGAAATTTCCGCTTCAGCACAAAATATATCAGAAAATTCACAGAACTTATATGAAGAAGCAAAAGATGTTTCTCAAACTGCTACTGAAGGTAGCGAATCAATTTCAAAAATAATTACAACAATAACAAATGCTGTTAAACAGTCTGATATTACAATAAATACCGTTCAAAATCTCGCAAACAAAGCACAAAATATTGAACAGATAGTAGAAACAATAGAAAATATCACAGAACAAACTAATCTCCTTGCTTTAAACGCTGCAATAGAAGCAGCAAGGGCTGGAGAAGCCGGGAAAGGATTTGCTGTTGTTGCTGATGAAATAAGAAAATTAGCAGAAGAAAGTAAGAGGGCTACAGAACAAATTGCTGAAATATTAGGAGAAATAAAAGACGGTGCAGACGATGCAAGCGATGCTACATCAAAAACAGGTGAAATCATAAAAGATGTAGAAGCTGAGGCTAATATTGTTGCAGAGAAATTCTCAAATATTACTCAAAAAATCCAGAATATCACCGTAAATATAGAAAATCTCAGTGCAAGTGCTGAACAACAGGGTTCATCTACAGAAGAAATTGCAATGGGAATGGATAGGATTACACGGGAAATTATAAATATCTCAGATGAAATCACAGAAATTGCCGATTCAATTGAAAATCAAAATATAAGCTTGCAAAAATTAGAAGATATTACTGAAAGACTTTCTGAAAAAGCTCAAATCCTTGTAGATGGTTTAAAGAAATTTAAGATTTAACCCTTTTAATCAAGTCTCAAAAATGAATCTCCCTGATTTTCAGGGAGATTTTTTATTTATTATGATATAATATTAATATAACAGTAAAAATAGACGAATTATATAAAGGAGGTGATTCTGATGAGAATAAACGGAGAAAATTTTAATTATTTTAAGTACACTGAAATAACAAAATTAGAAAACACAAAGGAATTTGAAGAAAAAAATAAATCAAAAAACAATGAAAACAATAAATCTGCAAATAAATCCCCTAAAGGCGATGTTTATGTAAAGACAGAAATAGAGTATATGAAAGCTACTTATTCCAGCGTAGTTGGAAAAAAGATTGAAATTGATCCTTCAAAATGGAAGGATATGAAGGAAGAATCTCAACAGATGTATGATAAGTTTAAAGCATGGGTTGAAGATAAAATAAAAAAGCAATTAGGTATTACAGAAGATGAAAGAGCAGAGATGAAAAAAGAACTTGAAGGTGATGGGTATTGGAGTCCTGAGTCTGTTTCAGATAGGCTTATTGAATTTGCAAAATCCATATCTGGTGGTGATAAATCAAAAATCGATTTATTGAGAAATGCCGTAAAAGAGGGATTTCAGAGCGTTAGAGATATGTTAGGAGGAAAACTTCCAGAAGTTAGCGAAAAGACTTATGATCTGGTTATGAAAAAATTTGAATTGTGGGAAAAAGGTGAAGACGAGAATATGGAAATAACAACAGAAAGCGGAGGAGTCGAATACATAAAGGTTAATCAGGAAGTTATAATTGAAAACAACAATGAAAATAAGGATAATAATTTACCAGAAAATAAATAAAGAAAAGCTGCCTACGCAGCTTTTCTTTTATAGTTAATGAATTTTTTTGAAATATAAAACACCAAAATAATTGATAAAATACCAAGATAACTTGCAAAAGAATCATATAATGAAAATTGCCTGTATGGAGAAAGCGCTTGAATATACTCACTTGCAACTGGAAGCGTTAATATTAATCCTATTGAAGGTATAATATACCATTTTTTGTTAATCAATCCTTTTAAAAATAAAAACATCCCTCCAGCATATGCAAGAAAATGCCATATTTTATCTTCTCCATAAAATCTCGAATAATTAAACGGTGGTTTTGGAGTTACTGAAAAATATATTAATACTAACAGATATAATACAAATAATATATTCCATATAATCTTTTTCATAACCAAAACCTCCAGAATATTTTTTATATATTATAACATGTTAATATTTCAAATAATTAAAAAATATAATAAATAAAAAAAGCTCCCGAAGGAGCTTTTAGTTTTTTATCAATAATAAACATCCAAATCAATTGAAGTATCATCAGGATTTACCCATTCAGAATCAAATGCTTGATCGTCATCAGAATATTTTTTGTCTCCATCTTTATCCTGATATACAAAAACTGTTGCATTTCCTCCAGCTGGTACCGATACTTCTATGCTATATTCAGATTCATCTGGAGTTATTTCTTTTAAATTAGTAACACCTTCTTTTGGAATATTATCTAATGTTGTACTGAATGTTCCTACTACATACGCGAGATAATAAGTGCTATCATCTGTATAATAACTTCTATCATCCCAATTAATTTTTACAGTTGCATTTACCTTTGCTGGCCCCAAACAACTTGTTAAACTCAAAGCAAGAATTAAAATACCTAAAAATACCAATGTTTTTTTCATAAAAACCACTCCTTATAAATTTAAAGTAGATATGTATTAATATTACTCTAAAATTATTAAGGAGTGATGTCTTTTTGGTTAATTTTAAAGATAGTTAATCTTTTTTTAAAAAATTAATAAATAAAATATTTGATTACATTTATTGCTAACTTAGCATCATCGCCCCATTGCCAGCCATTATGCAATAAATCACCAGAAGCTCCTGTTCCATCATCAAAAGGCGAGCTATCTCCTATTGCAACAACCTTACCTTTGCCATAATTAGTTACTATCATATATGGTTTATTTTCAGAATTAGCAATTAATACTTTAATATTATCATTTAATAGTTTAATTGATGAACCATTCCATACTCCTATTTTTCTAATTCCTTCTGTAATTGGATGATTGTAAATATGTGCAAGTGGTGCTTCTTCAAGGTCATCGCCTGTAAATTTAAATCCAAAATTTTCTACAAATGTATTAAATATCTTAGGTGAATCCCAACCATTGCCATTTCTATCAGAACCACCATGATCAGATATAATAAATAATGATCCGCCATTTTTTACAAAATTCAAAATTGCTTTAATTTCTGTTTCCTTAAATGGTTTATTTGGTTCTGGAATTACAAGCACATTATACATATTTAATATTTCTTCTGTTATATCCTCTTTTATTTCATTAACCTTTAATCCCATATTTCTTATTACATCTGCAAAATCCGAATATCCCCCATCAATAACCCAGTCGGCATTTCCAGCAGTTTGGCCATGATTATTATCAAATAACACTCTATTTTTATATGAATCCTTTTTAAGATCTAATTTTATTATCTTCATACCCATTTTATTATTGTTTTTATCCGCTACTGATCTCAATACAAGCTTTGTAGCTTTATTTATGTCTTCCACTTCTAATTTCAATATTTTTTGTGTTTTGTCCAATTTATAATCTTTTATATTGGTTTTTAATATTCTAATGGTTTTATTCAATACAACTGATTTTTCACTTATTGGTTCATTGAATTCAACATAGATATAATTTCCTTTTATTGCATAATCCTTTACTTCAGGCGGGAAAACATCATCAACAACTATATCGTTTATATCCCTTGGCCACAATTCATATGCTGACATATATTGTCCAAGCACCCCTACAACTTCCATTGTAATTCCAACTTTATAGTAAGCAGGATTAATCCCTGTATTTTCTCTTATAAACACCATTCCTTTACCGCTTCCATCGTCAATGTATATCTTCCTCATATCAAATTTGTCAATTTCTACAATTTTTCCTTTTGTTTTAAGATATAATCCTTCATACTTTTCATTATTGATATCTGCAGTTTTTATAATCAATGGTTCTGGCAATGGATTATTATGAGATATTATTTTATAATAATGTGAAGGATTATCGCTCTCAAGAATTAATTCTTTATTATTTTTATGAGTCCAGAGATATCCTTTTGCTTCAACTAAATCCCCTCTTTTTACATCTTTAAATTGGCCGCCTCTATAATATAGATTAATTCCTCCTGTTTTATCCTGCAAGAAAATTATATTAACATCAAAAGGTCCTGGTTCAACTGTTACAACACCTCTAACAACAACTGTTTTTAAATCCTTTAAATTTCGAGCATCAGAAATACTGGTAATAGCAGAAAATGCGAAAATACCTATAAATAAAAACACAACTAACATTACTATACTTCTTTTCATTCTTAATCCTCCCTTTTTAAATTTTTAAATTTAACATAACATTATATCATAAAAATAGCTGAATAATAATGTATAATAAATAAGAAATATTTTGATTGGAGGGATATTATTGAAGGATTTTATTTTAGGAATTTTAATGGGAATTGCAAATTTATTACCTGGTATAAGTGGTGGAACTATTGCTGCTATTTCTGGAAGATATGAAATAATTTTAAAAGCTGCTTCTGATATAATTTCTTTTAAATGGAATAAAGAAGCATTTAAGATTTTGACCTCATTAATTGTAGGTATGGGCGTTTCAATAATATTCCTTTCAAAAATTTTATCTTTTTTGTTTGAAAAATATCCTGAATATTCATATGGAATATTTATAGGACTAATTATTGGAGGCCTTTTTTACCTTATTTCACAGATAGAAATTAAACAAAAATCCAATATATCAATAATAACTATATCTTTTGTTTTAACATACTTTTTATTAAGATTTGCCGAGAATCTGGAAACATCAAACGGAAATGTTAGTATGTGGTATTTATTTATAGGAGGCATAATAGGCGCTGCAACAATGGTACTTCCTGGAATAAGTGGCTCTTCAATGTTGTTGATTATGGGAATATACAAACCTATTATTGATGCTATATCTAATATGGACTTTTCTATTTTAATTCCTTTTGCATTTGGTGTTGGTGGGGGATTGATTTTTGTTATACTTGTTCTTGAGAAATTACTTGAGAGGTTCAGGGATCAGGTTTTGTCTTTTTTAATTGGTCTAACAATAGCGGGAATGGTGATTATCTTCCCAATAACCTCAAAATTATTGACTTATGTGTTTTTAATTGTGGGTATTTTTCTTTCAAAATATCTTGAGAGGATTCTTAATGAGTAGAAAAGTTGCAATTGAAAAAATAAAAGTTCTTTAAAAATATCGTTATAGAAAACTTCATAAAAAGATTCATTCAAGCAGGTGAAATTTCTTATAATTGTGAAAAATAAAAACTCATTCAGACAACTCGAACGCTAATCCTCAAAAATTCTCGTTCCCGCCGGTCGTTACAGACTCACGTCCATGTTCGTCCTTTTGTGTTGTTGATTGAGAAAAATAATATGAGCGAAGACTAAGAATTTCCCGCAGCGGGGATTAAAGATAGTTGGAAAAAATAAAAGCGAGTGAAGGCTCGCAGAGTGCCTGAGAAAATTGCGAGTGGAAGGGGTCAAAATCACACGGATGTGATTTTGAGTGAAGACGAACATGGATGTGAGTCTGCAACGACCCCTGAGAACGAGCAATTTTCGAAGATTAGCACTCAAGTCGCCTGAAAGAGCTTTTATTTTTTCCAACACAAAAATTTTTCAAGGATTAGAAATTCTTGCCGTCTGAGAGAATATTATTTTTCTACTTTCAAAAAAAATTTTCGAGGATTAGCAACCAGCTTGTTTGAGGGAGTTTTTATTTTTCTCAATTATCAACAAAAATAACAATTATATAAAAAGAGAGGTGGAGGATGTGCAGGAAATTATTTTGGGTATAATTCAGGGATTAACGGAGTTTTTGCCAGTTTCAAGTTCAGGACATCTTGCTTTATTTTCAAAACTCATTAACTTTAATCCCGACGTTTCTTTTTTCGCTTTTTTACATTTAATGACATTTTTCGCAGTTTTATTGTTTGTTTATAAAGAAGTGTGGTTTATTTTAAAAGGTATGTTTACAATGGATAAAAGTGCCTGGAATCTTGCTTTGAAAATTATTGTTTCTTCAGTGCCAGCTGCAATAATTGGTATTTTATTTGAAGATCAGATTTCTGAGGCATTTTCTTCGCTTAGACTGGTTGGATTATTCTTTTTATTTACATCTGTTGCAATGATTCTATCCGATAGATTTGATGGGAAAAAGGAATTAATGGATATTTCATATATAGATGCTATTATAATTGGTTTATTTCAAGCAGCTGCTATTTTTCCTGGTATTTCAAGAAGTGGATTTACCTTATTCGGTGCTTTGCTTTTAAATACAAAAAAAGAAGCAGCTTTAAAATATTCCTTTTTAATGAGCCTTCCTGTAACCTTTGGTGCTGGATTACTTGAAATAAATGACGTTACATTTACAGCACCTGTAATATATTCAGGAATATTTACCTTTATTTTTGGCGTTATAGGATTGTTTATTTTAAAGAAAACCGTTATAAATGGAAAGCTTAAATATTTTGGTTATTATACTGCTCTCGCAGCAATAGTAAGTTTTATTGTTGGATAATTTTTAATTATTAATAAAAAAAAGGGGGGCTGGTTTTGAAGGTATTGCTAACTGGAAAAATGGGGGTTGGAAAAAGTACTATATTAAATAATGCAATAAAAAAATATAATATAGAACATGGGATTTTCACCAGAAAAATAGACGATTATGTTTATGCCTGGTTTTTGAATGATGAAAATCAAAGATTTATTATAGGCGAAAAAAGCATATATGGAATGAAATCCGTTGATAAAGGTTTTGAATCTTTAATAAAGCAAATGAAGAATATCAATAAACCAGATTTTTTTGTAATTGATGAAATTGGTTATATTGAATTATCTCAACAAAAATATCTTGAAGAGCTAAAAAGAATTATCGACGAAAGCCAGAATTTTATTGGCGTTATAAGATTATTTTTCATTGACCGATATGAATTTTTAAAAAATTTGGAGATTATTGAAATTACAGAAGAAAATCGAAATAATATTATTATATAAAAATAGAGAAGGAATATTCCTTCTCTATTTATTTTGATTAAAATATTTTATTCCTGGCGATATAGTATATAACTTTTGGTCTTTTGTTGCAGGATAGGCTAAAAATCCATATTCTTCACATAAGGAAATAAAATCTTTTACTTTCTCTATATCTGACTCTTTTTCATTATAAATATAATCTATCACTATAATTGTTTTATTATGCTCTTTAAACTTCGTTATATAATTTAATCTATAATCTATTTGTTTTTCTTTCCGTTTTTTCCCTTTTATATAAAACAAACTCTCAATTCCCAATCCATCTATAGATTCCATATATTTTCCGTTATAATCATAATCAATTATGGATTCCGCATTTTGAACAAATATTTTAAAATTTTTCCTTTTACTCTTTGCATATTCTGATAAATCTGCTATAAGGTTTATCATCTCTTCTGCTGTTGCATATATATCATAATCATGGTCAGCCCAATATAAATATGAATCAACAAGATCTATATAAACTCCATCAAATCCCTGATCTATTATTTTATCTATATATTGGTGCATAATTTCCTTCCATTCCCAATGCCAGTATTTTACCTTATAATTACCAGGCCACTTTGAATTCTCTTCACCTATAAAATCTGGAGGACTATTATTCCACCATTTTTCCCAATAAAACCTGTAGTCTTCTGCTTCTCCTACGCTGAGATAAGACAAAACTGTACTTCCATTTGTTTGTAACTTTCGTATTTCATATCTGGAAAATTTGTTTTTTTCACTACCATCATGTGAATAATCAATTATTATATATTCTGGTTTGTAATATAATGTAATTTCATTTATATCAACATTACCAAGCTGATAGATAACAGGAACTTCCTGTTTTTCAATAAATAGCGGCATTAAAAAAGGAATCGTGAGTACCGAAATTAAAAGTACTATAAATATTCTATCCATTGAAATAAAATTCCGGCCTCCTGTCTTCGAAGATATTATTCAATTTATTTAATTGCTTGTTATTAGCTTCTTCAGGATTAATTTCAATAGCTTTCACCATATCTCCTTTTTCCGGAAATCTAATTATTACTTCTCCTTTTGGATTGGTTATCTGACTCATACCAGTAAAATTATTTGTATTTAATGCATTTATCTCTTCGCCCCATCTGTTTGAGGTTACTATAAACACATGATTTTCAAGAGAGCGGAATTTATTTGCTTCCTGACAATATGGCATAACAAGATTGGCACTATGCGCTATAACCTGTGCACCTTTTAATGCAAGCGTTCTAAATGATTCTGGATAAAACCAATCAAAACATATTGCAAGTCCTACTTTTACTCCATTAACTTCCTCTACCCAAAACCCTGTATCCCCTTTTTCAAAAAACACCTTCTCTTCATAGAATAAATGTGTTTTTCTATAAATTCTTGTTTCTCCTGTACTTTTTATTAAAACAGAAGAATTATACAATTTACCCTCGTCTTTTTCAACAAATCCAAAAACTATATTGGTATTTTTTTCCTTAGCTATTTTCTTAAATGTTGTGATAGAATAACCATTTTTATCTTCAGCAACCCATTCAACTTCTGTATGTGTATTAAATGTATAACCTGTAAATGTCAGTTCCGGAAATACAAACAAGTCTGCTTCTTTATTTTCTATTAACTTTATCGCTCTTTCTATATTATCTTTTACCTGAAATAATTCCGGTTTAAATTGCACAAGCCCTATTTTCATATCTTTATCCTCCTAAAATTCGTTTTTCAGTTATCACAAGATTCATCTGTATATCATGGTCATCAACAGGCAATTTTTCTAATATCTGGAAGTCAAATCCAACTCCTATTAACTGAGTTTTTTTGTGTACTGAAAAATATCTGTCAAAAAACCCTCCACCATATCCTAATCTATATAAATCAAGGTCAAATGCCACTCCTGGAACAATATAAATATCTATATATTCAGTATATTCCGTTCCTTCTGGTTCCATTATTCCAAATTTTCCTTTTTTCAGTTCATTAATATCATTAACAGGAATAAAAATCATTTTTTCATCGCTTATTACTTTGGGAAAAAGGAATATCTTATCTTTGAATAATTCCATTAAATTTAATACGTTTACCTCTTTCCTGTATGGATAATAAATCGCTATTGTTTTGAAATTTTTGGATTTTAAATAATTATATATTTTTTCAATGATTATTTTATTATTTGATTCATATTCTAATTTAGAAAGATTTTTCCTTTTAGCGATTATTTCCTTTCTTATTCTGCCCTTCATAATAACTATCATCTCCACTGAATTTTATATTCATAATGTTATCATCCATTTCAATAACATATAATTTTGATTCTGGATAATAGTCAATTATTTTTCCGTTTATAATATCATCAATGCCACTCTGGGATTTTACATAAAAATACTTTGGAAATATGGAAGAATCAGGAATTACAACTGTTAAATTATTTTCATTCCATTTATATTTTACATTTTGTGTTAAATAATCAAAATATATTTGATATGCTTCTGAAGCTGTATGATTTCTTAACCATGGGAATTTTTTCTTAATAGTTAAATAGAATGTCCTTAAACTGCTGTACATCTCCATCCATGTTTTATTTTCCGGATTTCGACCTTTATCAAATAAATCATCAGGATGAATAAAATGCTGAAATGCACCAAAATTTGCAAGTGTATTTATTGTAGCTATATATATTCTTTTTAAAGGATAATATCCATATGTAGACCTCGGAATTACAAGTGTAAAATTATTTATAATCTTATACTCAGAAAATTCATCTTTTGCTTCATATGATGTACCTATTGTTTTTATTTCCGGAATTGCTTTTAAAAGCTGATTTGCCCCAAACTCATCTATTATGTTATTAGGAGCAACATAACTTGATAATTCTATTGGATGTCCCAATATTTTTTCTATAAATGTTTTTGCTGCTCTTAAACTGAGTAATATATTGTTTGGATTTGGCCATCTGTCTTTTGTTAATGAATTATGATTATAACCATGTAATCCTAATTCAAACTCTGATTTATCTATTTCTCTAAGTGCTTTTAACGGAGAATTGGTATTACTCATTAAAAATTCCGAAAATTCAAATGGTGGATTGCTTGAACCATTATAACTTAGAGGTGTAACAAAGGTATATTTAATATTGAATTCTTTGGAAAATTTCTTTATAGACGGCCACCAGATTGTATAGTAATATTCATCATCTGTGATGTCTTTCCCATTAATCTTTGCACGAACAACATTATATGATGGCAATGGAAAATCATCTATATAGAACATAAATGAATTCAAAAATCCACTTATGCTATTTTTTTGCATTGACATTATTGACTGAAAAATCAATCCTCTTATATTCTTTAAATATACATCTGGATTTATATAACTTCTATATCCCTTTCCTTCTTTTTGATACCATATCACCGGAACACTTTTTCCATCTCCACAGAAAAATGCCAGAGGTTTTATATTTCCCGGTAAGTCTATATGATAATTTAATTCAAAATACATATTTATATATGATTCTGTTGCTGTATTAGTTAAAGGGAATAAGTCTTTTGTAAATGAAATTTTGTTTATATTGATATTATCTTCTTTTACATAGCTGCTCCATGGCGTATTAAATAATTGTGTGGAATATATAAATGTTCCCCCACTATTTATAAATTTCTTTATTGTTCTTGTTTCAACATATTTTGCATCTGTATTCCATATTATATATTTATATGGAATAAGGTCAAAGAAAGAGAGTTTATAAAATTGTTCTACGCTTATCACATCAAAATTTTGTTTTGCATATAATAATATCTTTTTTATTTCATATTGAGAATCCAGGTATTTTTGATTGTCGTATTTTGTATTGACTATCAAAAATTTATTCAATGTTCCAACTTCATGATTTATAAATCTATGTATAAGTTTATTAATATTGATTATGAGATTTCCATTTTTATCAACAAAACTATTGAATATTGCGGCACCACCATTATCTGTCAGAAATATCATTGGATACTCTTCATTGTCAATTTTATAGGTTAATATATTTTCCATATGATTGTCAAAGGTAATATACTTTTCAACAGGAACTTTATATTCACTATCCGGTTTTTTTAAAAAATAGTCTGAAATACATTCAATTGTATAATCTTCTAATTCTCTATATCCATATTTATACTGAACACCAATTTTATTTAATAAATTATTCATTTCCGAAATATCTGCACTTGCACCTATATTGTTAAAAAAGAAGTATATTCCTCCATCTTCAACAAATGTTGCCAGTTGCCTTAAATATAATTCGGGTTTAGCCATCTCAGAAGAATAATACCATGTAATTACTCCAAAATACTTTTCATTTGTTATCTTATAATAATTCATCTCTTCAACATTCTTTAATTCATATCTAATATTATTTTTTTCCAGAATAGGAATAATATGATATTTAAACATCATTTCACCATAGTTTTCTGATTGTTTATATAGCAATAAAAGTTCCTTTTGAGAAAAGGATAAAACCGCAATAATAATTAATATTAATAATAAAATTTTCTTTTTCATATTATTCCTCCATTAAATGTTTTATATCTTTAAAATGCATATAAAAACCATCTTCAACTCCTATTTCCTGTCTAAAATATTCTATTCTTATTATATCATCAACTTTTTTTATTAATATTTTATATCCTATAAAAGTTCCAAGAGTAAAAGCTATAGAATATCCTGCTCCAAGAGAATAATATCCAATTTTATCAACAAATATAAAACTTAATATTATATTTGAAAATAGAGTAAATAGATTTAATTTCAGGGCATCATCTCTAAAATCAAAATATAATAATAATAGCATTATCATTAAATAAAAAGAATTCATCATTGCACCTATGAATCCAAGCCTTAAAATAGGTTTGGATATTTCACTTACAAATGGTAATAAGTTTAATTCATTAAACATTAATAGAATGGATGTAATTACAACCTGAACTTTTATTGTAAGGGATATGTTCAATTTTAATTCCTTAAACATTTCTTTTTTTCTTAATTCTATTTCTGAATAATTATAACCATTTATCAACGAATCATAGAATAATTTGTATTTTTTATAAAATCTTGTCTCTAAAATTAAAATAAACATAGTAGCAGTTGGAATTATCGTTAAATATGCAAGAAACATAGGATAATCATATATATATGAAAAATGAAATCCTTTTAATGGTTCTTCACCATAAATAGGAGATGTCCATGTAATAAAATCATCTGCCCATAATGCCAGATAATATGTAACTCCAATAAATATATTCTGCCAGTATTTTCTTAAATCATGTATCCATTCAACAGAAATTTCTATATTTGTTCCAAAATGAAATATAATAATTAAATAATGAATAAAACTACCTATATTAACGCCAAACGCAAATCCCATTAAATACCCTATTTGATTATTTTCATCTCCAAGAATTTTAGATAATATAATAGATGAAAATCCCATAACTATATATGCAAGAATATACCAGTTTACAGCATCTGTTGAAATAGAAGCTATGGAAATTATCCATAATATTAATAAAGAAATAGTTAAATAAGAGAAAGAAAAAATAAACCACCATTCATGAGGATTAATAAGAAAAAATATAGCCAATAATATTATCGTAAAAAGAGATGCATAAAGGATAATTCCAAATACTTCAGGCAATATTTTTTTATATTCTTTTAAATATATTAAATCCGATAATCTTCGTGATTCAAACATAACAACAAGACCGGATATTATTATGGAAAACACAAAAGAATATACTATTCCTATATTAAAGTACATGCTGTTAATATTCATTATATTGAGTATTATCCATAAAGATGTTGTTGTGATTATCCATGGTCCGGAAGATACCACAACGGAATAGGCTATTGCAAGTAAATCTGTTGATACTCCTCCTTTATGAAACATCTTTGTAAGTCTAAAACCTACACCAGCCATTATTTCACCGCCGATATGTATAATTTTTTATAGTTCTTTATCATTTGATCAAGTCTATATCGTCTTTTAACCCGTTCTCTTGCAATTTTTGAAGCATTTAATCTAAACTCATCATCTTCATATAGTTTCATAATTCCTTCAGCTAATCCTACAAAATCCTTAGGTTTTACAACAACTCCTGCATCACCTATTATATCTTCTTTAGATCCATATATCATTTCTGAACATGCACCAACATCTGTTGTAACAACTGGAATTCCAGCTGCAAATGCCTCTAAAATTACAAGCGGCTGTCCTTCACTAACGCTTGATAATAATAATACATTTAATTTAGGATAATAATCAAGAACATTTACTTTACCTGTAAACTCTATAGTATCTTCCAATTTAAACAATCTAATCATCTGTTTACATTCTTCATAGTATTCTTTCTCTTCATCTGTTGGACCTATTATATACAATTTAAAATTTTTTATTTTTTCCTTGACCATTTTGGCTGCTTTTATCGCCGTTTTTATATCTTTTATTTCAACTACTCTCCCAACAAGTCCTACAATAAACGGATCTTTTTCTTCTCTATATTTTAATTTTGAAAATCTATCGTAATCTATGCCATTTGGGATTACCTGCATTTTGGATTCATCTTCACATAATTCCTTTTCAAACATTTGATTTTTGCTAAATAATGTTGTTATCTGTTTTGATCCTTTATATACCAGAGAACTAATAGTATTAAATAATTTTATCCATGCTGTTCTATATTCATCCTTTATCCAATTTGCCTTTAATACTTCTAATTGCCTTTCCCTGTGATATATACCATGTTCTGTCAAAATCACAGGAATATTGTATTTCAAACCATTCATAATTGCACTAATTCCAGCATAACCAGTAGTAATTGTATGATAAACATCGCATTTTGGAAGATCTACTGTCATGGAGTTTAAAAAAGGAAGCAACATTGATTGCAATGTCCAGTAATAATTTGTAAAGTTTTCATATGGAATATATGATTTATAGAAGTTTAGCATTGTTTCCCAATAATATTTTGTCTTTAAGATAGAAGTAAAATCATAATCGGAATAATCCTTAAACAAATTATACAATTTCTGAGCCATAACCCTTTCGTCAAAGGGATAAATAATAATCTTTCCCAATTTATTTAAAAAATCATCAGGAATTTTTTTCTTTTTGGAAAAATCATATTTGGCAAATAAAAAGTATTCAAAATAGTCTACAACATTTTCTGGAAATTTATATTTTGGATATCGTAATTTAGGAACATCCCCAATTTGTATTACACAAAAATCAACGTCTTTCATTGATTTCATTAAAGTATTTCCCCAGCTGGATACCCCACCTGTAACATATGGATATGTTCCTTCAAATATTATTCCTACTTTCATATTTTCCCCTCAATTCAATGTTCTGTTAATACTTCGAGAATTTTAGAAAATTTTATTTTTTCAAATTCATTTGATTTTTCTATTATGTAATTCATTAACCTTTCATCCTTTGTTAAAAGATACAGAGAAACCTTTTCATTAAAGGATAAATCATCTATATACTCATAATTTTTTGAATCTTCCAATAATTGTTTTATATGGCTCAAAAGATATTTTATTTTTAGATCATGTGCATATTCAAGAGTTTTATTATCCTCAAGGTTTTTTGATATCAATATAAGCTGATTAATATAAGTTAATACATTTTCATCATTTAAAGATATATGTTTTAATTTTGATAATAATTCAAGTTGTTTTATATACACACTTCTTTTATTCCACGGAAAATCATTTATTTGCCTGGAACTTAAAGATGTATTGGCATTTTTATTTATTATTATTACAAGAAATATCAATCCCAGAACTACTGCAAATAAAAGATTATATGCGCTAAATATCTTTTTAAGATTTTCTTTCATTTTAATTTATCCTCCCAATAAGAATTTTAATGCTTCACTTTCAGGTTTAAAACCCAATAATATATAATCAGACACCAATCTTTGAACATTCTTTGGCTTTTTTCGTTTTATATAATAAAATATAGCATATTCCATTATTTTTTGTGCTTTGAAGTTTTTTATTTTATCTTCAAGTACCTCTTCCAGTTCATTATATTCCTCTAATAATTCCAGCGTTTTTAAAAGATATAATATTAGTTCCGGACTTTCTGGAAACACATGAACTGCTGTTCTGAGTATTAAAGCACTTTGCCATAAGATTTCCTGTTTATGTTCTCCTGCTAAAAATCCAGATTTTGCATAGTAATATGAAAATTTACCAAAATTTATATAATCCTCCAGCGTATTTAAATTTTCATAATAATATGATATCTTCTCAATAAGAAAATTCTCAAGATTTGTAATTGCATCAGATGCATATAACACTACATCAGGATGTTCATCTATTTTTATTGCTTCATTTAATAAATGAATCCCTGTAGAAAAATCTATAGCTTCATTTTTTATTGCATCATACACCAATCTTACAACAAATTTTCTTTGTTCAGGATCACCGTATTTTAAAACTATCATAAACGGTGCAAGATCCACCGAAGAAAAATTTACCCTTTCGTTTTCCTCTTCTTTTTTTTCTGATATTTCAACTGGTTTATATCTGGATTCTATTTTAATATTCTGCAAATATTGAATAAAAGGAAAAAACGGAAAGAAAAGAACAAAAAAAGGAAGTTTTTTAAAAATATCAGAATATCTTTTTTTATATGAATACGAAATAATTATTGCTAAAAGAAAATATATGGCTATAAATAAATAGCCATATTTGTTATTTTTTATTATAAAAATTAACCCTAAAGTTCCAGATAATATAGAAAGGATAAGTATTATAATTTCTTTTCGCATTTTCATTCTTTTGAATAAGCCTCCAAAACCTTTATGCTTTTTATTTTTTCAATATTTTCGAGAACTCTTTTTAATCCTGTTTTACCACATGATGTTAAAATAATAGCGCCTTTTTTATCTTCTGGATCATAAAAAACAAAGTCTGTATCTCTAATTATCTTTCTATATTTTTCTATTTCAACATTTTGAGTAACTGTAAAATAAATTATAGAATAAGGAATTTCAAAACGTTTTCTCCTCTCTTCTATGTATTTAAGGGTAATTTCAAACTCCTCATATGGTTTTATAAACATTTCCTCATCTGATTCTGCCAATTCTTTAGATGCCATTAACAACGTGCTAAGCCAGTCTGATAATATCTTTAAATATGTTTCTGTATTTTTATTAACCTTTTCTGGATCAATAAGTTCAATAATAACAAAACCGAGAATATTCTTTCCAGCTGAAATAGATACAGCCATTGCCGGTTCAAACTCAAAGTTATACTCCATTTCTGTAAGATAAAGAACATTTACATTTGCAGCACCAAATTCTTTTGCCATTGAGATAACGACAGATTTTTCAATATCAAATGAATTTGGAAGATACTGTGGCCCTTTTCTAACTCTCATTCTTAAAAAATTATTTTTACTTAACGTGTAAATTGAAACTGTCGTAGCTTCAATAAAATCAAAGATAAGGTCTATGGATTCGTTAAATATATCTTCTGCACTTTCATAATCTATTTCCTTTAATCTTTCAACTAATAGTGAAACTCCCTTTCTTTCAAGAACAAGCTTTTTCTCAAGATCTACAGTAACGTTTTTATATTTTCTAATTTCATTTTCAAGATCTTTTACCTTTTCATTTAAAACCTTTATTCTTTCATCTCTATTTTCAATTTCCTGTATATACATATCTCTAAAAAAACCTATTATAAAACTCAATGAAAATGTAAAAAGCGGTATTTTTAAAATTTGCCAGCTAACTATAAGCCCCGTAAAATTTTCCTTTGCCTGAATATATAATGAAAAAAAGAGATATGCTGTACTTAAAAAACCTGAAACCAGCGCAAGGTTAATACCATATCTTATAGCTATAAACAAAGAAAAAATAAAATACGGATTTGGATCAATAAACGCATATCCAAAATATTTTCCATATATGTCAACGATTAATATTAATGTATATATAATAAATAATTCTATATAACCATAATAACCTTTCTTCTTCGCCATTATTATTCCCCCACAGCACCATGTCTTGCTTTTATCGAATATAAATTAGCAAATCTTACTATTTTCTTCTCCAGTTTATAATTAACATTTAAAAATTTCATTCCATATATATTTTCTTTATATAAATTCTGCCCTAAACTTCTAACAACCATCGTTTCAATATCCTCTAGTATTAAATCATCTGTTATTGTCAGGTTTTTTAATATATATCTTTTATCTTTTTCCAGCGTACTTTTTGTTATAATTTGCATTCCACCAGCACTAAAATCCCTTGTCTCAAATCTAATTTTTTTATTATTTTCTTCATCAAGTAATATCCCCTCTCTTATTATGGAAACTCTAAAAAACATTCTTTTTTGAATTCTATACGCAATACGTGGAAGATAGATAATAATACCTTCCATACTATTTTTTAAAATATGAGATTTAAATACAACACTCGCTGAAAAATCATAAAATCTAATTATTATTTTTTCCCTGCTATATGTTTCTATCTTTCGATTTTTATGATAAGGTGGAAGTATTACTGCGATCCTTTTCTGAAAACTCATATCAAGTATTCTGCTATTTGCTACAATATGTTGTTCGGGAAATTCAACATCTATTAAATCCCCAGGATACAGTAATTTTCTTAGATTAACTTTTTCGATAAATACATTTTCGTTGTAAGTCATTCTATCCCGCCTTTTTGTAATTATATCATTTTAATGTTAATCATAGTTCTCCAATTATACATACTAATATATTTTTCTATTTAAATCATACTCTATCCTTTTATTAATCGTAGATTTTAATCTATATATTTAATAAAAAAATGCCCCAAAAGGGGCATTATTATTTTTGTTATATTGCTCTTTTTACTTTACCAGCCTTTAAACAACTTGTACATACATTCATTCTCTTAATTGTTCCATCTTCTAAAACAACTTTAACCTTTTGAATATTTGGTTTCCACCATCTTCTTGTGGTTACCTTTGAATGAGCAACATAGTTTCCAGCTGTTGGTCTTTTTCCACACACTTCACATACTCTTGCCATTTTCATCAGCCTCCTGTTTATGTTATTTTATTTTATTATTTTTTGAAAATTATACCGTATATATTATATACAAAAAGATGAAATTAATATTTAAATAAAGTTAATTTTATTCGTCGGATTCCATTAATTTTTCTTCATCTTCAAATTTCATTGGTCTAACAATTGGATACGGGATAACATCCCTGATTGTTTCAGCACCTGTTAAGAACATAATAAATCTGTCTATACCTATTCCCAATCCACCTGTTGGAGGTAATCCATATTCAAGCGCTCTAATGAAATCAAGATCCATCATTTGTGCTTCTTCATCACCTTTTTCCTTCATTTCAACCTGTTTTTTAAATCTCTGAAGCTGATCAACTGGATCATTTAATTCACTAAATGCATTTGCAAGTTCTCTTCCATATATTATTAATTCAAATCTTTCTGTAACCCTTGGATCTTCCCTATGTCTTTTTGCAAGAGGTGAAATTTCAACAGGATGTTCTAAAACAAATGTTGGTTGTACAATTTTATCCTCTACCAATGACCATAATTCATCTATATAATGTGCTTTATCTTCAAATTCCACTTCCACTCCATGATCCTTTAATACCTGAGACAACTTTTCATCTGGATCTTCTAATATATCAACACCAAGATGTTCTTTTATAAAATCTCTCATTTTTACTCTTTTAAACGGAGGTTTAAAATCAATCTCTACACCATCATACACAATTTTTGTTGTTCCGTGTATTTTTTCAACAACATATGATAATACTTCTTCTGTTATTCTCATCATATCTGTATAATCAGCATAAGCCTGATATAATTCCATCATTGTAAATTCTGGATTGTGTTTATATGAAACACCCTCATTTCTGAAATTCTTACCAATTTCAAATATTTTTTCCATTCCACCCACTACTAATCTCTTTAAATATAATTCTGGAGCAATTCTCAAATACATATCAACATCATAAACATTTAAATGTGTTACAAATGGTCTTGCATTTGCACCACCAAGTATTGGGTGTAATGTTGGTGTCTCTACTTCTGTAAATCCTTTTGAATATAAAAATTCCCTGATATATCTAATTGCTTTGAATCTTGTAACAAAAGTTTTTAAACTTTCATCATTTGCTATCATATCTACATATCTCTGTCTATATCTAACTTCTCTATCCTTTAAACCATGCCATTTTTCCGGTAATGGTCTTAATGCTTTTGATAAAATTTCAAAATCAAGAACAAGTATTGTTAACTCACCTGTATGAGTTTTAAATGGGAATCCTTCTACTCCAACCCAATCTCCAATATCCATATATTTCTTAAATTCATTGAATTTTTCTTCTCCAACTTTATCTTTTCTAATATACGCCTGAATTCTTCCTGTATCGTCTTTTAAAACCAAAAATGCTGATTTACCGTGTTTTCTAATTGACATTACTCTTCCGGCAAATTTAAAAACTTCCTCTTCTTTTAATTCACCAGATTCAATATTTCCATACTTTTCTTTAATTTCTTCAACTTTCATTTCTTTATCGAATCTGTAAGGGTAAGGATTCTTCCCTTCTTTTCTAATTTCTTCAATTAATTCTAATCTCTGTTTTCTTACGTCGCTCAAATCAAGCACCTCCATATTTCAATATAGCAATAATTTCAAGTTCCTTTATCTTATTAGATGGAGTTTTGAACTTTACCTTATCTCCTATCCTCTTTTTCAACAATGCCTTACCTAATGGTGAATCTGAACTGATCTTTTTTGGTTCTGAAAAAATATCTGCTTCCTGAGAATTAACTATTTTATATGTTTCTTCTATATTCTTTGATAAATCTCTAACTATAACAGTATTCCCAAGATTTATCTCTTCAGTGTTACTTTCTGACTCATCAATTATTTCAGCATTTTCAAGTATATAATCAATTTCTTTAATTCTTGAATCTATTTTACCCTGTTCATTCTTTGCTTCTTCATATTCACTATTTTCTGAAAGGTCTCCCAATTCCCTTGCTTCTTTAATTCTTTCTGCAATTTCTGTCATCAATTTATTTTTCAACTCTTCTTTTTCTTTAACAAGACTTTCATAACCTTCTCTGGTTAATTGTATTTTTTCTCCTGGAACCATATTTGAACCTCCTTAATTAATTATTTTCTTCTTTTTTTCTTAAATCATTGATTATTTTAACGAAATGATCTAAATCTCCAAATTCCTTATATACCGATGCAAATCTTACATATGCAACATGATCCAATTCTTTTAACCTTTTCATCACAAGATCTCCTATTTTAGCGCTTTCTATCTCAGAAGTTCCCATCTTTCTAATTTCTTCTTCTATCTGACCTGCAACATTTTCCAATTGTTCATAACTTATTGAACGTTTATGACATGCTTTGATTAATCCATCTAAAATTTTCTGTCTATCAAACAATTCTCTTTCTCCATTTTTCTTTATAACAAAAACCTTATGCATTTCATATCGTTCATATGTGGTAAATCTACTATTACATTTTAAACATTCTCTACGCCTTCTTGTAACAGTTCCATCTGCAATTGTTCTGGAATCAAGCACTCTTGTTTCATCATGTCCACAGTAAGGGCATTTCATTCTATTTCACCCCTTTTTATTTTCGAAGCAATTTTTGATATTTTCTTCATTTTATAATAAAGCGTAGATTTTGAAATGTTCAAACTTTCTGCCATTTCACTTAAACTTTCGCTTTCATTATCCAATCTATAAAGAGCTATTTCTCTTAAATCATCAGGAAGATTTTCCAGCCCCATCTTTTCAGCTATTATTTCTATATCTTCAATCTGTTTAGAAGCGCTTTCTGCTGTTTTTGTCGCATTTGCTGAAATAAAGTTAAAGGTTCGCGAGACATTGCTTTTTAATTCGCGAACTTTTATTGTATTTGATATCTTTTCCACTGATTTGTGGGCTCCAAGTAATTCAAGTGTATTCAATATATCCTTAGACGATTTCACGTATATCTTTATTTTATTATTTTTTGTTATATAATTGGCTTTGATTCCAATAAGATTTTGTAAATTTTCTATTATAATTTGCGCAAACTCCTCAGAAAAATCTGAATAAAACTCAAGATGATAATTTTTTGTAATGGAAACCGAACCACAACTTAAAAATAATCCCTTTAAAAATATACCAAAAATATATGGATCATCTGATATATATTCAGGCACTTTATCTGAAAATAAATCTATCCCCTTTTCTTCAAAAATCATTTTAGCATGCATCAAATTAAAAATCAATTCCCCCATTCGTCCAATATGTAAGCGTTTTTCATTCTTTATATAAGTTGTTATCCATTCACCAAATATTTCTTTGGAAATTTTATATAATCTTTTTAAAGTATTCATTGAAGAAATTGATATTTTTAAATATCTGTTATTTTCCTCAATAACAAAACTTCCTTTTCCTTTTATAAATCCATATAATTCAACTTCAGGATATTCTATTTTCGACATTATCAATTCCATTTTTACCTCTTCAGAAAAAACAGACATTTTTATCACCTATTAATATCTCTATGTTCAATAGAAGCTTTTACACCTTTTTTAATTAATGCTGAGTATAATCTTTCTGCAATATATACAGAACGATGTTTTCCACCTGTACATGCTATTCCAACATTAATTGAAACACGTCCAGTTGAAGAATACCATTCCTGAACCTTTGAAATAAAATCAAATATTTTTTCAAAAGTTTCATTGGTTTCTGGGAAATGTTCCAGAAACTCCTGTATTTCCTTATCCTTCCCGGTTAAAACATACAATTCTTTTATATAATACGGATTCGATAAAAATCTAACATCAAATAAATAATCCAGATCATTTGGAACTCCATATTTAAAACCAAAACTTATTATCTTTACAGCTGTGGAATATTTCTGTTTCTTTTGCTCTATTAATTCAAGAACCTTTTCTCTAAAATCTTTGGGTTCAAGATTGGTAGTATCTATAATAATATCAGAAATTTCCTTTATTGGTGTCATTAATTCAATTTCTTTTTCTATTGCTTTTTCAAGTGATGGTTGTAAATCCTGCAAAGGATGCTTCCTTCTTGATTTTTTAAATCTTATTTTTATTGTTTCAGGTGATGAATCAAGAAAAATTACCCTGAAATCTATATTTTTATTTTTTTTCTTTTGAAGCTTTAATACTGCTTTTTTCAATTCATCAGGTGCATTCCAGCGAATATCACTAACAAAAGCTATATTTTCTATATCGGTACTTCCCAAAATCATGTTCATAAATTCTTCAATTAGATGTGGTGGAACATTATCAACTGTATAGAATTTTATATCTTCAAGTATCTTTAAAATAGTTGTTTTGCCTGCCCCGGACAAACCGGTAATCAACAATACATTTCTCTGTTTCATATTTTCACCCCCATCTCCCCAAAAACTTTATGAATATATGAAATTTTATAATTATTCTTCCCTAAAATTCTTTCAACATTGTATTTAAATTTATTAATATATCCCGAAACATAAAAAGTAATTTGCGGTATATCATTAAAATACGGAATATCATTTCTTACATAATCAACTATATAATCAGCTGGGTCAATTATTTCTCCTATTACTGCTTTTTTTATGTGTTTTTCCAATATTGGATAATGGGTACATCCTAACAAAATTTTACTAAATTTTTTTTGATTTTTCAAATAAAAATTTACTATAGACTCTGCTATGGGTCCATGCCAGATCCCTTCTTCTATTAATGGTACAAATAAAGGACATGGAATCTCTTTAAGCTTTTTTACATCTTTTGACAATATTAATTCTCTATATGTTCCCGTATTAATAGTATTTTCAGTTGCCAGCAATAAAACTTCATCATTTTTTTTAATTGACCTTACTGCATTTTTTAATATGCTAATATACTTAAAATTATATTTATTCATATTCATATATCCACGAGTGATTAAAGAATCCGATGTATTACATGCAGCAATAACAATATCCAGGTTGTTTGAATCGTAGAATTCAAACAACTCCTCTAATACAGATATTATTTTATTTACAGGTTTTGAACCATAAGGAACATTTAATGTATCTCCAAAATAAAAATACTGGTGGCCTCCAAAATTCCCGACCACCTTTTTTAATACGGTTAATCCGCCTATTCCAGAATCAAAAAAACCTATTTTCATTGTTTACACCCCATTATTCCTTTTTGCGGGAGACATCAGAGGCTTTGGAAATTAATTTTTTTAATCCTTTCTTTAATTCTATCTTTTCAAGATGCTCATTTAATAGCAGGTAAAGCAATATGTGCACAGGCTCCATATTGCTTGCTTGACTGTATATATTTTCAACATCTTTTTTTATATTATCAAGAATTTCATTTACAATTTCTTCCGGTTCATCAGTAAGAAATTCATATGTTTGTCCAAGGAAATCAAAATGTATTTTTTTCAGCCTCTTATCTCCCACAAATGTCACCGCCTAAAATTTTACCATTTCTGTTCTTCATATCCCTGATTTTCGTGAGATTCTGCAGAAGGATTTTCAACAGTTTCTTCAACAACCTCATTTACAACCTCTTCCACTTCATCACCAATAATTTCCTTTAACTTATAATTAATTTCCTGAATATACTTTTCTGTTTCTTCTTCTTTTCTTTTTAATTCTTCAAGTTGTGATTTCAATTCATCTCTTTCTCTTGATAATTTTTCATATTCAGCATATAATTCATCATTTTCCTTTTTTAAGGCTTCTTTTTCTTCTTTTACCTTTTTATATTTTTCTGCGAGATTTTCAATAACCTTTTCTAATTCTTTTAAAAGTTCCATAATAATCAACCCCCTTAATTTTTTCGTCATTAAATTTTTCTATATTTTTTTAAGAAATCCTGGTAGAATTATACCACAAAAATTTTCAGAAATCATAATTCTGTGTTATAATATTGTAGAAAAAATATATCGGAGGTGAAGTTTTCATGAATTTTAATAGCATAAAAGAAATTTTATTATTTGGTCCACCAGAAGCAGCTGCGGCTCCACAAACCGCAACAACAGCGCAAACAGGAAGTATTTGGGGGTTACTATTCCCATTATTACTTATGTTTGGTTTAATGTATTTCTTAATTATAATGCCACAGAAAAAACAGGAAAAGAAACACAAAGAAATGATCTCAAAGTTAAAAAAGGATGATAAAATCCTTACACAATCAGGTATCATTGGTAAAATTGTAAACATAAACAACGATTTCATAAGAATTAGAACTGCAGATAGAACAGAACTTGATATTACAAAAAATTCTGTAGTAGCAGTTTTATCAAAATCCAACAAAGAAGATAATAAAGAAAACAGCAAAAAATAGTCAAGGGGGTAGATTTTCTTGAAAGCACACAAAGTTAGAGTAACCGTTTCAGTACTTGTTTTTGTAGCAGCTTTATTGATGTTTTTCTGGCCAACAGGCACTAACAACAGCGAAGAAGGTATTTTAAAGTATTTTTCAAATATCAAGCTCGGGCTTGATATTAAAGGCGGAAGTATGCTTGAATATGATATGAAGCTGGATGAAGGAACAGATCCTAACGAAATTATTGACAACGTTATCCTCGTATTAAGAAAAAGATTGGATGCAGCTGGATATACAGAAGCAGTTGTTTCAAAAGTTGTTAGTGGAAACAAAATAAGGGTTAGGGTGGAAATCCCCGGTATTACAGACATAGAAACAGCAGAAAAATTAATTGGTAGTAGAGGTAAATTATATTTTGCCGAAGTTATTGATGTTCAAACCTCAGATGCAAAACCTGAAATTAGAAGAAATAGATATGTAACCATAAATGGAAAAGATGAACCTTTATATGATTATGTAAGAGATATGTATGATGAAACAACATGGTATAAAGTACAGAAGATATTTACATTTGGTAAAGAACCATTTGAATTTACAGGAACAGATGTTGTTGATGCAAATGCAGATATCAACACAAGAGAAAAAGGTTTTCTTGTTAACTTAAAATTCAGTTCACAGGGAAGCAAAAAATTCGAATTAATTACAGGTAATCTCGTAGGAAAAAGATTGGCTATTATTCTTGATAACAGAGTTATAATTGCTCCAGTTGTTAACCAGAAAATAACAAGCAGTTCTGCTGTTATTGAAGGAATTCAGACTATTGACGAAGCAAGAAATGTTGCTGCTTTAATTAAAGCTGGAAATCTTCCTGTAGATCTTGTTAAATTCCAGGAAAGAACAACTGGACCAACATTGGGTAAAGATGTTGTTGAAACAATAGTAAAAGCAGGTTTATTAGGACTTGCAGTTGTTATGGTTTATATGATTGTATTCTATGGTTGGATGGGTGTAGTTGCAGATATTGCTTTAATATTCAACTCTGTATTATTACTCGGTGTTTTAGCCGGAACACACGCAATTCTTACATTACCTGGTCTTGCTGGTATTATCTTAACTTTTGGTACAACAGTTGATGGTAATGTTATTATTTATGAAAGAATTAAAGAAGAATTAAGACACGGAAGACCTCCTCTAACAGCCGTTAGATTTGGTTTTGATAAGGCTTTCTGGACATTATTTGATGCTAACTTAACCACAGTATTAGCCGGTGTTGTATTATACTACTTTGCAACTGGTACAGTAAGAGGATTTGCTATTACTTTAATTATTGGTGTTCTTGGTAGTATGTTTACAAACCTCGTTGTATCAAGGTCTATTCTTGAAACAACAAGTCATCTAATCAACGTGAAGAAGTACCAGAAAACGGCTGTAAAGGAGGGAAACTAATGATTGATTTCGTTGGAAAAAGAAAACTATTTATAACGCTCTCTCTATTATTAATATTGGCAAGTTTAATTTTTGTATTTACAAAAGGTTTTAATCTCGGTGTTGATTTTGCCGGTGGAACAGAATTTGTTATTTCAGCTGACAAAGAATTAAAAATAGATGAAATAAGAAATGTATTAACAGATATAAATTCTAACTATGCAACAGCAAAGATAGTAAAACTCAAAAACCTAAATGTTGAAAATGCAAGTTTATTTCAATATTCAATTGTTTTAAAAGAATCATTATCAGGTTCCACAGCATTAAAGGAAAACTTAATAAAAACAATGAAAAATTCATTTAAAGAAAAAGGCATAACAATAGATTTTCTTGAATTCAACGATGTTTCAGGTTATGCTGCAGAAGAAATTAAGTCATATGCATGGTATGCTGTTATTATTTCTTTAGTATTATTATTGGCTTACATCACATTAAGATTTAAATTCTCATTTGGTGTAGGTGCTATTATTGCTCTTGCACATGATATAATAATTACTCTTGGTTTTTATTCATTATTCGGCATTGAAATTAATGTAGCAGCCATTGCAGCATTCCTAACACTTGCAGGTTATTCATTAAACGATACTATTGTTGTATATGATAAAATCAGAGAAAATATGAAGAAATTAAGAGGTAAAAAAGATATAGAAGAAATAGTTAATATTAGTATAAACGAAGTTATTGTTAGATCATTAAATACATCTATTACAACATTCCTTGTTGTATTGCCAATTCTTCTCTGGGGCGGAAAGGCAATTGCTCCATTTGCATTTGGTCTTGCAATAGGTGTTATAGTTGGTACATATTCATCACTTTACATTGCAAGTCCTATTGTTATTAACTGGATCAAAAAATCAAAGGTATATTGATATTTATTACAAAAACCCTCCTATTGGAGGGTTTTTTTATTTTTATTATATAAAAAGAAAAAGGGCGAATCCCTTCGCCCTTTTATTACGCCTGGATTGAATTATTAAATTAAATATTATTATCTCAATAATTGTAAAGCCTGTTGTGGTAACTGATTTGCCTGTGATAACATTGCTGTTCCACTCTGTAACAAGATCTGCTGTCTTGTATAATCTGCCATTACCTTTGCAACATCTGCGTCTCTGATACGTGATTCTGCTGCTGTTAAGTTTTCTGATGCTACTCCTAAGTTCTTAATTGTATGTTCAAGTCTGTTTTGAGCTGCACCAAGTTTTGCCCTGAATGCCGATACTTTATATACTGCAGCATCTATAGCACTTATTGCAAATTCTGCATCTTTTTGTGAATCAATCTTTATTTGAGTTGTAATTCCTATATCATCTGCTTTCATACTTTCAAATCCAATTGTTATTGTTTGACCTTCATTTGCACCTATATGGTAATTTAACGGATCTACATCTGAGGAAACCTTACCGTATACAGCAACTGCTCCACCATCTACCTTTGTTCCTGTTGCTAATGTTCCACCATAATCCTCAATTCTTGCAATCTGGGTTGTATCCCAGGTAATCTGAACGTTAGCTGTTCCACCGGCAACTGTTACGTTTGCAGAACCAGCAGTAACTGTTTTTGTAGTAACCATTGTTTTACCGTTTGAATCTACTCTCCAAATTCTTACTTCTAATTCAGAATCTGCATTACCAGTAAATTGTCCAACTTCCATTACAAAATTAGCATCTGCTGTAATTCCTGAAGAATATGCCCCTACTGCAAAATGTGCTGAACCTGGATTTACTATCTTTGCATCTGCATTTCTTGTTGCCTTTAATGAACCATCTAATAAATTCTTTGTGTTAAACTGTGTTGTTTTTGCTATTCTGTTAATTTCGTCTCTTAATTCTGTAAATTCATTCTGTAGCTGTACCCTATCTGCATCTGTGTTTGTATCTGTTGATGCCTGTACTGCTAGTTCTCTCATTCTCTTAAGAATTGAATGAACTTCGTCCAATCCACCTTCTGCTGTTTGGATCATTGAGATAGCATCCTGTGCATTTCTTACTGCTGTGTCTAAACCTTTTATCTGGTTTCTCATCTTTTCAGAGATTGCCAATCCTGCTGCATCATCTGCTGCTCTGTTAATTCTTAAACCAGATGATAGCTTTTCCAATGATTTTCCCATGTTTGTCTTTACATTACTCAATGTTCTCCAGGCGTTTAATGCCTCCATGTTGTGATAAATTCTCATAATTCCACCTCCGTGTGAAATGTTTTGATTTGGGAATCCTCCCTAAATTATTAATCGACGGTAATATATAAAACTTTAGTCTATGCAGAAAATCGGGCGAAAGATTCCGCCCGAAATTATATTATTTATTATCTCAATAATTGTAAAGCCTGTTGTGGTAATTGATTTGCCTGTGATAACATTGCTGTTCCACTCTGCAACAAGATCTGCTGCCTTGTGTACTCTGCCATTACCTTTGCAACATCTGCGTCTCTGATACGTGATTCTGCTGCTGTTAAGTTTTCTGATGCTACTCCTAAGTTCTTAATTGTATGTTCAAGTCTGTTTTGAGCTGCACCAAGTTTTGCCCTGAATGCTGATACTTTATATATTGAAGCATCTATAGCACTTATTGCAAATTCTGCATCTTTTTGTGAATCAATCTTTATTTGAGTTGTAATTCCTATATCATCAGCTTTCATACTTTCAAATCCAATTGTTATTGTTTGACCTTCATTTGCACCTATATGGTAATTTAACGGATCTACATCTGAGGAAACCTTACCGTATACAGCAACTGCTCCACCATCTACCTTTGTTCCTGTTGCTAATGTTCCACCATAATCCTCAATTCTTGCAATCTGGGTTGTATCCCAGGTAATCTGAACGTTAGCTGTTCCACCGGCAACTGTTACGTTTGCAGAACCAGCAGTAACTGTTTTTGTAGTAACCATTGTTTTACCGTTTGAATCTACTCTCCAAATTCTCACTTCTAATTCAGAATCTGCATTACCAGTAAATTGTCCAACTTCCATTACAAAATTAGCATCTGCTGTAATTCCTGAAGAATATGCCCCTACTGCAAAATGTGCTGAACCTGGATTTACTATCTTTGCATCTGCATTTCTTGTTCCTCTTAATGATCCATCTAATAAATTCTTTGTGTTGAACTGTGTTGTTTTTGCTATTCTATTGATTTCGTCTCTTAATTCTGTAAATTCATTCTGTAGCTGTACCCTATCTGCATCTGTGTTTGTATCTGTTGATGCCTGTACTGCTAGTTCTCTCATTCTCTTAAGAATTGAATGAACTTCGTCCAATCCACCTTCTGCTGTTTGAATCATTGAAATGGCATCCTGTGCGTTTCTAATTGCTGTATCTAAACCCTTTATCTGGTTTCTCATCTTTTCAGAGATTGCCAATCCTGCTGCATCATCTGCTGCTCTGTTGATTCTTAAACCAGATGATAACTTTTCCAATGATTTACTCATGTCAGCTTTTACATTACTCATAGTCCTCCATGTGTTTAAAGCCTCAATGTTGTGATAAATTCTCATAATTCCACCTCCGTGTGAAATTTATTTAATTTTTTATTTTCATCTCAATTTGTGTTCACAATATATTTCGTCGGAAATTTTTTTTACTTTAGTTTTTCTTTAAAAAATTTTTTAATTAAGTCTAAAAACTGATATTTTCGTTGTTTTATATGTCTTCATATTATATTTCGTCATTTTTTCTGGGGACTTTAATAAATTTTATAAAATATTCTGTGATATAATAAAATCAGATAATCAAAGGAGAGTGATATTATGTTTTTTGATAATATTCCAGAAAATTCCCATATACTTTATGAAAATTCTCAACCTTTGTTTTTAGAAGGTGGAAAAACTGCTGTTTTAATTATACACGGATATACTGGCACTCCACATGAAATGTATTATCTTGCTCATAGACTAAATGAGGAAGGATTTACTGTATATGTACCAAGATTACCAGGCCACGGAACAAATTTTGAAGATTTTTTAAGTACTTCATGGAAAGACTGGTTAAGAAGGGTTACTGATGCATATATCGAATTGAATTCAAAGTATGAAAAGGTTTACATCACCGGACTTTCTATGGGAGGAGTATTAACATTAATACTTGCATCTAAATTTAATCCTGAAAAGATTGCACTTGCAGCACCTGCCATAGAAGCGAGCGATTGGAGATTAAAATTCACCCCCGTATTAAAATTCTTTACAAAAAAAATAAAAAGAAAAAAGGTTGAGCATTTTGAAGAAGAAGGATTAAATAAAATTGCTAAAGAATATTGGAGCTATGATTGTCCTCCAAAAGCTGCTGATTTATATTTCTTACAAAAAATGGCAAAGCGTAGGCTTATGAGTGTAAAAAGCGATACATTAATTATTGTTTCAAAAAAGGATAAAGCTGTACCAATGAGTGTAGCCAGTACTATAAAAAATAAAATCTCTTCAAAGGTTATAGAAACAGTGGTATTAGAAGAAAGTCCTCATGTTGTTACTAATGATATTGAAAAGGAAAAGGTTGCTGATGAAATTATAAAGTTCTTCAAAAAATAAAAAGATGGAAATGGTTCAACCATTTCCATCTTTTCTTTTATAAAATTCTTCATATAATAAGTTTCTTGATATTTGTTTTCCTTTATTTTCAACAGCATATGAATAGGCTATATTTCCAAGAAGTAGTGAATCTTTTAAATTTTTCCCATCTAACAATGAATTAATAATTATACTTTTAAATGCAGATTTTGCTTCAAAAATATACTCTTTTTTTTCAGAAAAAGGTATTATTTCTTCTTTTATGTCATCAAATTCAAAAACAATATTTCCATTTTTCATAAATGTTATTTTATATAGATATTTTACATTTTTCAATTCCAGTTCTTCATTTATAAAGATGAAATCTCCAAATATTTCAGAATCTTCAGGGAAATTTATTGTTTCTTCAAAATCCAAAAAGATAAATTTGCCCAATAATTTTAGATTCCTTATTAATTTTGTATTCCAGTTGCTTAAAATAATATATACGCTTTTTACTTCATTTATTATTTCTGAAAGATTGTTTAATATAAATGTATAGTCAATATTTTCTATGTTTCTATAATCTTTATAGACTTTATTGAACCCATCACCATATAGCTTTAAAATTCTTCTGGTTCCATATGGCTGTCTTGACCAGAAAAATAATATCTCCTTTTTTTCAAAATAGCTATTTATTAATTCATTAAATTCATCATTGCCAATATAATCAAATAACACAGGACTTATTCCTATTTTTCTTAAATGAGTGGCTATTCTCGTTCCTATTCCATCAACAGCTAATTCAATATGTGGAAGCGTTAAATCAGATTTTATAACTATCTCCACACCCCCAACAATTAAAACATCTGCCTTTCTTTTCATTTCATATACAGAAAACATCTGTTCCTGTATCTGGTAATGGATTCTCATATACATCCCTCTTTTACTTTCTATATCTTATATTATATGAATTAGGATCGGGCCAATTGAAATCAAGATCTAATTTTACATCAAATTTTTCTTCTATTTCTTTTTTCTTCTCTTTGGTGAAATAACCTGAAAGATTATGATATACACTTGTATATACTTCTTTAATATTATGCCCTCTCTTTAAGTCCTCCAAAGATTCTTCTAACTCTTTTATAACCCTTCTAAAAACAATCCTTGGCGATGCTATTTTTCCTGTCCCCTGACAAATTGGACATTGTGTAAATAACAAAGCATCAATTGAAGGAGTTGTTCTTTTTCTTGATAATTCCAATAACCCTAATTTTGTAAATCCAGAAATTGATATTTTCGCTTTATCTTTTTTTGATTCTTCTCTAAAAAGATTTATTATTTCTTCTTTATGTTTTGCATCTTTCATATCTATAAAATCTATTAATATAATTCCCGCTATATTTCTCAGCCTTAATTGTCTTGCAATTTCAACAGTTGCTTCTAAATTTGTTTTGTATGAAGTGTCTTCAACATTTTCTCCAAGCACATTACCTGCAGAATCTATATCAAAAACAGTAAGCGCCTCTGTTTTATCTATTGTTATAACCCCTCCACCTGGAAGTTCTATTTTCCTTGCAAACATATCGTCCATCTGTTCATATACATTAGTCCATGAAAATGCATCTATATCGACTTTTCTTATTTTCACATTTTCATTTATTTCCTTTATCTCTTTATTAAATCTCTTAAAAAGCTCTTTATCATCTGTTATAATCTCATTTACCGAATGATCAAATCGTTCCCTTAATATATAATCAACAAAATTTTCGTCTTCATATAAAAGTGCCGGTTTATTTGAATTTTTAGCTTTTTCCTTTATATTCTCCCAGATTTCCTTTAATTGAAAAAATTCTTCTTTTAAACTTTCAAAATCAACATTTTCGCTGTTCGTTCTAAAGATTATACCTTCTTCTTCGTTTTCTATTAACATTTCCCCAATTTCCCTCAGTCTATCTTTTTCGGATAATGACATAATTTTTTTTGAAATTCCTATGCTATTTTCGCCAAATGGCATATATACCATATACTTTCCGGGAATATTAATGTGCATGGTAAGCTGTGGCCCTTTTCTGACATCGCCATCTTTTTTTACCTGCACAATTATAAATGATCCTCTTCTTAATGTATCAGGATCTATAGTTGTATCTTTAAATCGCAGAAAACCGTTTTTTTTCGCTCCAATATTTACAAAAAAGGATTCAAGAGCCGGAACAACATTTTCTATTCTTCCGTAAAATATTTTTCCTGTTAATTTTCCAACTTCCAGATCTTCAAAAAAGATTTCCATTAATTTTTCATTTTCAAGTAGTGCTACGCGCATTTCGTCTGAATGATTGCTAAATACAAGAGTCTTTTTCATCTGTATCACCTACTCAATATTTTTCCTTATTATTATAACATCAAATTTCGTATTTTTAAAATTAAAAGTATTAAAAAAATCCGCCGATATATAATTCGGGAAAATATTATTTAATTATATCTTTCAAGGAGGAGGATATTATGAGGAAAGGATTTCTGTTTGTTGTTCTGATTTTATTAGGAACTATGGTATTTCCAGAAACATATTATGTTATTGGAAATACTGTTTTTAGAGGCTCTTTACTGGATTCATCAAATCAATATGAAGTTACCGTTGTATCGCCAGAAAATGATTTAACAGGTTTTTCTGATAAAAGAATCATAGTTATCGATGATAATGTAAAAGAGCTGTTAAATCAATATTATCTTGTAAATGGAAACGATATGGCAAAACAAGCTGTAAAAAAAGGAGATATAACTGTAAATGGAAATATTGTTCCAGAATCTGCAAATATGAATTTAAAAACCATTTATCATGAATTTAAATTCTTCATGCCAAAAGATTATTCATTATGGAAAATTGGCGGAAGAAGAGAAGATGAAAATAAAAATGAATTATCTTCTTTAAATAACACGGTATGGTATAGAATCCATAAAAATGGTTTTTCTGAAAATAATTTATATAAAGATTTTGAGTTACCTTATTGCGAAGATACACATGTAGAATTTTATGCAGAAATTGCAGGATTGGTCACAAAAGGAAAAAATCTTGATCAAAAAGCTTATAGCGTTGCAGGGATTATTTTTGCATTTTTAGATGAAAACAAAAATACTCTTGATAAAATTGCTTTTGTGTGGAGTTCTTCAGATTATCCGTTTAAAGAATACTTATGGATTAACCCAATGCCTTTAAAAAATTCTACTGATTTTAGAGTAAAATTTAATGTTAATGATCTTGCATATAAAAAACAGATTAAATATTTAAGAGTTATTTTCTGGACTTTTGGAAGCTCTCATTCTAAAACATTAAACGCTGATTTATGGATTAGAAATATAAGATTAGTTGTTGCAAAAGAAAAATAATTTTAATACTATAAAATATAAGGGTTCGCATTTGCGAACCCTTATATTTGTGATATAATAAATATATACAAACTATTGCGGAGGTGGCAATATGAAGATTTTTCTGGATACTGCAAATATTGAACAGATTAAAATAGCAAAGGATTGGGGCATTATTGATGGAGTAACCACAAATCCAACACTTGTTGCAAAAGAAGGAAATATTGATTTTGAAACAAGAGTAAAGGAAATTTGTGATGTTGTTCAGGGACCGGTAAGTGCTGAGGTTGTATCAATGGACTATGAAAATATGGTAAAAGAAGCAAGGGAATTAGCTAAAATAAGTGAACATGTTGTTATAAAAATTCCCATGACAAAAGATGGAATAAAAGCTGTAAAAACTCTCTCTTCCGAAGGAATAAAGACAAATGTTACTCTTGTCTTTAGTCCTTTACAGGCTCTATTAGCCGCAAAAGCCGGTGCTACATATGTAAGTCCGTTTATAGGTAGAGTTGATGATATTGGAAACCAGGGACTTGAATTAATAGAAGAAATTTTACAGATTTTCTATAATTATGGCTTTGAAACTGAAGTTATTGCCGCAAGTGTAAGACACCCATATCATGTTGTTGAAGTTGCAAAGATGGGATGCGATGTTGCTACAATACCATTTAGTGTTTTAGAAAAACTTTTTATGCATCCATTAACAGATAGAGGTATAGAAAGATTTTCAAAAGACTGGGAAGAATATTTAAAATTAAAAAACAAATAATAAAATAGTATGAGGAATGATAAATGGAAGAACTTTTATTAAAAATTTCAAATACATCTATAGAATTTCCTGATATAGAATTAAATACAGGAGAAAGGTTAGGGATTTTGACAAAAAATCCCTCTTTTCTCTTTGAAAAATTATTTAAGATAATTATTTCTCCAAAAAAATATACCGAAGAATATCTTTTAGAAGGAATAGATGCTGAAAATCTTTCTTTTTTTAGCCATAGAATTTTTCATATTATTTCAAAAGAATTATGGAACACAACAGATTTTATAAAAATATTAAAAAATAAAACAAAATTTAGAAAGATTATAGTTTTAGTATTAAATGAAATAGATATTGAAATTAAACAATTAATTGCCTTAAAAAACTTTTTTGAAGAAAAAAATGATCTAAGTGTACTAGTTATTACAGATTCTAAATTAGCAATAGAAGCAATATGTAATAAAGCTATTGATGAATCTGGAACTTCTTTGGAATTTAATGAAAAGCTGTTATTTGAAGATATAATTTCCGGCGAAATCTTTGAAAATTTTGAAGAAATAAATAATAATTTTGCTCTGGGCATTTTAAAGAAAAGAAGCATTTCTGAGGGGCGAATATAAATATGCATTTAAAAAAAGAATGGGTTACTTTTATAATTATGCTATTATCTTTTACTGGAATCATGCTACTGTCGAATATGATATTTGATCACATATTCCAAAAAGAACCATATTTGTATTATGGTTCTTTGCCTATTGAAAGTAAAAATTTAAAATATACAAAAACATTTCCCAAAAAAGCAAAGGCAGTTTTAAGCCTGGAAGATAATATTATGAAAATATATATTCCCAAAAATACCAGATATTTTGATAATATTTTTAAAGATATAAAGGTTTTTTTATACGATGCATCGTTGAAGAAAAATACAATTGTAAAACCATATTTTATAGATTCTCCATTATTAAAACCACCAGATATATATAATCGATATATTAAAATACTGGGAATAATAATATTTGTGTTTATTTCATTGAGTGGATACATATTTTCCTTTTTCAACAAAAATAATCTAAGATTATTGTTATTACATTATTATCCAGAAATTCTAAAAAGGTTTCTTATATTTATCGCTATTACTTTTAGTTACATTGGAATACTTTTTATACTCAGAAATGACTTAAATCTCTTTCTATTATATATTGTGATGGCATTTGTAGCAATATTATTAACCACAATTTCTAACAAATCTTTCTTAAATTTAATTATCTATGTAGCTGTGTATAATAGCCTATATTTCTTTGAATTTTATAATCCAAACATTAAAGCTTTGACAGCAATTTTAATTGTTGCTCTTGTTATAAATATATCTCTAAACTATTTTCAAATAATAAAAACAAATAATAAGCCAAACAACAAACTTAATAAGGGGGATGCAAATGGGATATTATGATCAACTATTCAAGGAAATATTTTCCGATAAAGAGATGTTAGTTGAATTTATAAACCTATTTGTAAAAAAACTAAAAAATTACGACATACAACCTGAAAATATAACAATAGAAAAAACAAAATTCACAGATTTAAAATATGGAGATAGAGAAAGTGATTTATTGTTTAAAATAAAATATGAAGAAAATGAATTATTTCTATATTTAATAATAGAACATCAATCAAGTGTAGATTATTTAATGCAATTTAGAATACTTGAATATATGGTAAGAATATGGAAAAAATATATAAACGAAAATAAAGAACAATCTAAAAGGAAAAGTTTCAAGTTACCGCCAATAATACCAGTAGTATTCTATAACGGAAAAAGACGATGGACAGCAGAAAATTGGTTTATGAGAAAAATAATTAACTGGGAAGAATTTAGCGTATATGTACCACAATTTAAATATGAAATAATAGATTTAAGTCAAATAGAAGAAAAAGACTTATTAAAAGCCAAAAATGCATTAAGCTTATTATTAGCTGTAGAAAAATTGGATAAAGAGGAAATATCAAAATCCTTAAAAGAAATAAAAGAAGTACTTGAAAAACTACCAGAAAATGAAAAAGAAAAGTTTGGTGAATACATAAACGGAATAATAAAAGTATTGGTAAAACGAGAAAAGATAATAGACACGGATATAGAATTTGAGGAAATTAAGGAGGTGAATTATATGTTTGAAAATTTTGTAAGAACTGTTGAGGAAGCAATAAAAGAAAGTAAAGAAAAAGCTAAAATAGAAGGTTTAGAAGAAGGTAGAAGAGAAGGTTTGGAAGAAGGTAGAAAAGAAGGTAGAAAAGAAGGTAAAGAAGAGAGTAGAAGAGAGATAGCTAAAAAATTATTATTGAAAAAATTTGGAAATAAAATCGAATCTATAATCTATAAATTGGATTACGCCGATAATGATGTTATTGAAAAAATTATTGATAACATTTTTGATATTGAATTTCAGGATATAGAAAAAATTCTAAAAAAAATAGAAAATTAATTATTAGTAAGGAGGAAAAGCACATTGAATGATATAAGAGAAAGGATTATTGAACCACTAAAAGGGGAAATTGATAAAATTAAAAATATTCAAGAATTTCAGGTTCTAAAATCAAAATATGTCGGTAAAAAAGGCGAAATCTCAAAATTAATGAAAGAAATTGGAAAAATCGAACCTGAAAAGAGAAAGGAATTTGGTGCCTTTGTAAATAACTTAAAAAAAGAGGCAGAAGCAATACTTGAGGAAGGTCTGGAAAAGGTTAAACAACACTTAAAGGAAATGGAAGAAAAGAAAAGTTGGGTTGATATAACCTTACCAGGTGCTAAAAGAAAAATTGGGTATGAACATATATTAAAACAAACAATAAGAGATGTATATGAAATATTTTCAAGTATGGGATATAAAATTGTTGAAGGTCCAGAAATTGAAACAACATGGCATAACTTTGATGCATTAAATACACCAGAATGGCATCCAGCAAGAGATATGCAGGATACATTTTATATTGAAGGAAAGGATAATATAATATTAAGAACACACACATCACCTGTTCAGGTTCGTACTATGTTAAACACCGAACCTCCATTGGCTATTATCTCACCTGGAAGAGTTTATAGAAAAGACGAACCAGATGCCACACATTCACCTGCTTTTAATCAATTTGAAGGTTTATATATAGATAAAAATGTAACTGTTGGTCATTTAAAGGCAACTCTTGAACAATTTTTAACTATGTATTTTGGCGGTTCAAGAAAGGTATTATTAAGACCAAGTTATTTCCCATTTGTTGAACCGGGTTATGAAGTTGATGTTGATTGTATGTTCTGTGGCGGAAAAGGTTGTAATGTATGTAAAGGGACTGGTTGGATAGAAATACTCGGTGCAGGTCTTGTTCATCCAAATGTGTTGAAAAATGTTGGATACGATCCAGAAAAATGGCAGGGATTTGCTTTTGGAACAGGAATAGAAAGAATAGCTATGTTAAAATATGGAATTTCAGATATGAGAGAATTTTATAGGAACGATATGAGATTTTTAGGGCTTTAAAGGAGGAATTCTGGTGAATATATCAAGAAATTGGATCTCAGATTATATAGATTTAAAGGTTGATACTGGAACACTTATTGATAAAATAAAAAAACATTCAACTAATGTGGAAGGTGTGGAATATTCCGGCAGAAATCTAAAAGGTGTAATTGTAGGCCGTGTTGAAGAAATAACGGATCATCCTGATGCAGATAGAATCATAATATGTAAAATCAATGTCGGAGATAAATATTTACAAATCTTAACTGCTGATAAATCGGTAAAGGTTAATGACCTTGTACCAGTTGCAGTTGATGGTGCTGTATTACATGGAAACTTTAAAATAAAGGCGAGAAAAATGAGAGGAATTCTTTCAGAAGGAATGCTATGTTCTCTTGAAGAGCTTGGACTTGAAGAAAAATCAGAATTTGTCTATAGAATTCCTGAGGAAGTTGCACCGGGAACAGATTTTATTGAATATTTAAAATTAAAAGATGATATAATTGATATAGAGATATTCCCAAACAGGCCTGATCTCTTATCCTATTTAGGTGTAGCAAGGGAATTTATAGTTATAGATGCAGCAGAAAATTTAAAATTACCTTTAATTGAAAAAATTGAAAAAGGTAACGGATTTCCTGTTAAAATCGAATATGAAGGTTGTAAAAGATATGCAGCTTTAGTTATAGAAGATGTTGAAGTAAAACCTTCACCTTCATGGCTTGTAAAGAGACTAGCTACTGCTGGAATAAGAAGTATAAATAATATTGTAGATATCACAAATTATGTATTGCTCGAAACTGGACATCCTGTTCATGCTTTTGATCTTGATCTAATTGGAAACGAAATTGTTGTAAAAAAAGCTGTTGCAGGTGAAAAAGTATTATTATTAGACGGAAATGAATACGAATTAAACGGAACAGAAACCTTAATTACAGATGGCAATAAATTCCTTGCACTTGGTGGAATTATGGGTGGAGAAGAATCAGGCATAAACGAAAATACAAAAAGAGTATTATTGGAAGTAGCTTATTTTGATCCTGTAAATATCAGAAAAAGCGCAAGATATCATAAAATCTCAACAGATTCATCATATAGATTTGAAAGAGGCGTTGACCCAAATGATACAGAATTTGTAATGGGACGTTTAGCCTACTTAATTAAAGAACTGGCAAATGGAAAAATCAGTGGTCCTATGACAGATGCATATCTAGAATATATAGAACCAAAGAAAATCTTTGTAAGATCTTCTTATGTTTCAAACAGATTGGGAATTGAAATTTCAGAAAATGATATAGAAAACTCTTTATCAAAACTCGATTTTATATTTGAAAAGAAAGAAAACGGATATGAAGTTACTGTTCCTACAAGAAGACCTGATATTTTTGAAGAAATAGATCTTGTAGAAGAAATTGGAAGAATTTATGGTTATCATAATATACCTTCTGTATTGCCTTCCCATAACCTTGTAGGAGGTATTTCAAAATACATTAAATTCAGGGAAAAACTTTCTGAGTTAATGAGATTAAATGGTTATAACGAAGCTTTCACTTTTGCTTTTATGGACAATTCAAGAATGTGGTTAAAAAAAGGAGAAGTATTCCTTGAAAATCCTATTTCATCAGAATTAGGTACAATGAGACCTTTACTTGTATACGGAATTCTTGAATCTGCATCATATAACTTTAGAAATCAGAGTAGAAATATTAAATTATTTGAAATTGGAAAAACATTTTTAAATGACGAAAAATCAGAAACCTCTGTAAAAGAAATAGAAAAACTGGCCTTTGTCGCTGTTGGTGAAGAAAATCCATATGACTACACAGATAAAAGAAATGTTTCATTCTATACATTTAAAGGCACTTTAGATAATTTATTCGATTATTTAAATATTGATGTAGAATATAAAAGAGAAAATATTGAAGGATTATCCTTTGCGCAAAGCGCAAAAATTTATTCTGGTAAAGAAGAAATTGGTTTCTTTGGAAAAATAGAAAATGAAATTGCTGAAAATGTGTATAGCATAAATCAACCTGTATTCATAGCAGAAATAGATATTGAAAAATTATTTGAGTTATATTCTGGAACAAGAAAGTATTCTGTTGTAAATGCTGAATATCCTTCGATGAGAAGAGATTACTCATTACTGGTTGATGATAAAATAACCTTCTATGAAATAAAAGACGCTATTTTAAAAGCAGGAAAAAAACTTGTAGAAGAAATAAAGGTTTTTGACGTATATAAAGGAAAAAATATAGAAGAAGGCAAAACAAGCATCACAATAACTGTTACATATAGAGCTAAAGATAGAACCTTAACAGACGATGAAATAAATAGAATAGCAGAAAAAACTATAAATTTATTTGAAAAAATGGGAATATCTATAAGACATTAATATCCGATGCATTTTAGACGATATATAGTATGACCGGGATTCGAACCGAACCGTTACTGGAGGTGTAATTATGGATATAAACAGATTAGGCGGAGCTTATCAGCAATATGTAAAAAATGAATCATTAAAAAATGAAAAGGTTGGGAAAAACCATAATTCAAATAGAATAATTAATCAGGATACAGCTCCTGTAAAGTTGTCAGTTGACGGTTCTTCTAAAAAATATATAGAAATGGCCAAAAATGAAATCCCTGATATCAGGGAGAACCTCGTGGAGGAGATGAAAGAGGCCATAGACCAAGGACTATACAAAATAGATGCTGACAAGATTGCAGAAAAACTTCTTGGAGGTTTCTAAAATGCATCAGGATATTGATATAAAGAAAATAATCCACGAGGAGTTGTCTATCCTCGTGGATATTTTTTATTATATGGAAAGTTTAAAGGACAAAATTTTAAAAAGCGAAAAGATTGAAAAATTAAACAGGGATATTTCCCAAATTAGCAAATTGGCTCTCCAGCTTTCAAAAGTTGAAAAGGAGAGGATTTTATTATTTGACAATTTTGCTAAAGAAAAAGGTATTAAAGACTCTTTAGATGATTTTATTGAATATTTTAAAGAAGATAATGAAATGACAGACATACTTTTAGATCTAAAAGATAAATTAGTTGATGTTTCAACGATTTCTGAAGTATTAAAGGAATTATTAAAGGCAAAAATGGAATACAACGATATATTAATAAAGCTATTTATGGAACCTGCAAAACCTGCTCCTACATATAACAAAAACGGAATATATAAAAATGTGGGGCAGTCCAATAAAATTAACTGGCAGGGTTGAGGTGATTTAAATGTCATTATTCGGAACGCTTCACACAGGAATGTCTGGGATATTTACAAACAAAACAGCTATGAATGCAATATCTCAAAATATTGCAAATGCCAATAATCCAGAATACTCCAGAAGAGAAATAAATATTACCACCAATGTTACAGTAACCCAGGGTGGTCTTGAACTTGGAACCGGTTCAAAGATTGAATCCATAAAAAGGGTAAGAGATAAATTTCTTGATGTTCAATATAGAAAATATAACAGTGAATATGGATATTGGAAAACAATGAATTCCAATTTAAATTATGTGCAATCACTTTATAACGAACCATCAGAAGACGGAATAAGAAAGTCTTTTGATGAATTCTGGGGTTCTATCCATAAAATTTTATCTGAACCAACAGTTCCTGAAAATAAAAGGGAATTAATATACAAGGCTCAAAATTTAGCTAAAAATTTAAAGAGTCTATATGTTGATATTGAAGGAGTAAAAGATAACCTGAATTCTGATATAGAATCAATGGTAAAGGATATAAATTCAAAATTAGCAGAAATTTCCGGATTAAACAAACAGATTAAAGAATTAACTTCTGTTGGTATGACTGCCAATGATTTAATGGACAAAAGAGATGCCATATTAGATGATCTCTCTGAAAAATTTGGATTTACCGTAAAAGAAAAAAATGACGGTCAAATTAGCATAATGCTCAAAAATTATGAAATACTAAATGGTGAATATTACACAAAAATGAGCGTAAAAAATATTGACGGAAAAAACTATGTATATATTAATAGTGGACTATTGGAAATAAAAGATGGGGCATTAGGAGCCACCTTCGAATTAAGAGATAATGTTTTAAACGATCAATTAAGTAGATTAGATGAATTGGCTGCAACATTTTATGACACGTTAAATTTAATTCACGAAGAAGGATACGATTTAACAGGAACAATTAGAGGAATGAACTTCTTTAATGAAATACCAGAAGGTAATCTTGCCACAGATAAATTAAGAAGAATTGCTGGAAATATAATGTTAAGTGGACAACCTAAAAACTATATAGATAGCTATTTAAAATTTAATCAAAATACAATAGATGACATAAAAGTTAATTTTGATCTTGGTTCTGCAGAGTTAATAAGTGTGGAAGATGGCTTTGAAGATACTTCTGATTATGTAGCAACAATAAATTCTGGAAACTCTCTTGATACATTAAATACCGGTTCAAAATTCAGAGCCAATTTTAATTATAAATACAGCGCTCAAAATGGAGGATTGCTTACCTTTGCAAATGAAGGTGGTTCAGCTTTTAGTGATCGTCTAATAATAGACTTTAATAGAAATCTCTTTAAACAATTGGGAATTCCAAGTAAGGATATAAACGCTTTAAAATGGACAAAAATTCCTCCTCAGGAAATGCAGGGAATTATGACATTTAAAGGTCCGGGAAATTATACAGAAACCTTAAATCTTGATGGAGTTACATCTTTAAATGATATAGCAAATAGAATTAACACAGATGCTGATGGTGACGGAACAAAAGACGGAGGATTAAAACTTGTAAGAGCTTTTGTAAGAAATGGAGAATTATATGTAGTACCTACAAGCTCTGCATATTCAGATATGAATAACGTTGTAATAGACGATCCAAATGGAATGTTACATGAAATGAATTCATCAAATGTAAATTTATCTGTTTTAGACACTTCGGAAAACTCATTAAAAAATGCTCTTGGATTATATGCATATAAAACAAAAAGCATTGATTTATCAAAATATTCAAATTCAGATACTGTTAGTTTTACAATAAATTATAAAGACTCCACCCCTTCTTATTCTGGAAGTATTACAAAAGGGGCATTAAATGGTTCAACAATTGGTACAAATAATGAATTTCAAATTGTGCAAAATGGAGATGAATTTGAAATATTACCTGGCGCTGATGGTTCGACTTTCAGCTGGGCAAATGTAGATAGCATACAAATAAATATTGGAACAGATACAATAAAAATAGAAAACTTTTATTATGATGAAGACTCTGCTGCAAGAAAAATCGTTTCACAGGGTTGGGCAGCAAATACAACTGCCGCTAAATTAACCTTAAAATCAGATGATGACCTTAAATGGAGAATGGACTTCCTTGATTTTGGCGCATTTATGTCCATTCAGGGGAAAAAGGTCCAAATTGATTTTCATAGAGATACTCTTGATTCATTGGTTAATAAAATCAACGAAACAAATACCGGACTTATCGCTTTTTACACTCCAGGAGGAAGACTTGCGCTTAAAGCAGATAAAACTTTAAATTATGATTTAAAAAATGTAGAAATAAAAGGACCTGAGAGATTGTTTGAATTATTAGGATTATGGAAACACGATGATCCATCACAACCATATTCGGAACATTTTTCATTAATTGATAAAACTATGGATATATCAGATTTAGCAGAAAGATTAAAATATACATCTAAATTTATTTTATCAGATGATACCAGCGTTGCAAAAAATCTAAGTGTAAAGGATTATCTACTTAATAACCCGGATATGCTTGCAATGGACCTTGGAAAAATGGTGGATACAGATTATGACGGAGATATTGACAGCATTATACCTTCCGGGGAACATTCATCGACATTATGGGAAGATGGTTATTTGCTTAAATCTACAAAATTATTATCAGATGGACGCCATGATTTTGAAGATTATCTTTCAGATATAATTACTGATGTTGGTATTTCAGGAGAAAAAGCAAAAAGAATGGAAATAAATAGTGATAGTTTAAAAACGGAATTTTATAATCAAAGAGAAAGCGTAAAGGGCGTGTCGCTTGATGAAGAAATGACAAATCTTATAAAATATCAACAGGCATTTAATGCCGCTGCCAAAGTTATCAATGTTGTGGACAATATGTTAGACAGAATTATCAACGGGCTTATGCGATAGAAAAGAGGTGAGTTAATATGAGAATAACTCAATCAATGATAGCTAACAGAGCTTTAAACGATATAAGGAATTCTATGCTTAAAAGAGAAGAATTAAGTGAGCAGCTTTCCACTGGAAAAAGGGTAAGAAAACCTTCTGATGATCCTGTGGCAGCTGGAAAAAGCAGTTATCTTATGGGAAGAAACAGAGTATTAAATGAATACATAAACAATATAAAAAATACACGTTCAGTACTTGTCTATTATGACACTGCTTTACAGGAAATGCAGGATGTCAATCATAGAATAAAAGAATTAACTGTAAAAGCTGCAAATGATACTCAAACACTGGAAGATAGGCAGCATATAGCTGAAGAATTAAAGCAATTAAAGGATCATTTATATAAAATCGCAAATACACAAATTAATGGAAAATATATCTTTGGTGGAGCTAAAACAGATTTACCTCCAGTAAGAAAAGATAACAATAAAATTATTATAAATACTCCACGAGAAGCAAATGTTCGTGCAAAACTTCCATTAGAACATGTGGAAATAGAATACGGAGTCACCGTTTATGATGTTTTTAGAACAGATTCAGGCGAAACGGTATTTGGAATTTTAGACAGATTAATTGACTCTGTTGAAAATGCCGATAAAAATAGCGATGAAAATATAGAAAGAGATCTTGGATCTCTTGATGAAATATTAAACAAAGTAAATGCAAACCTTGCAAGAGTTGGTAGTACCGATAACATGCTCGAATCAATGGAAAAAAGGTTTGAAAGAGTTGTTGATAACAATACAGATATAATAAATGAACTTATTGGAACAGATATGACAAAAGCATTTAGTGATTTTACTTTAGAACAAAATATATTACAGGCAGCATTAAAAACTACAGCACAAATACTTCCACAATCCCTTGTGGATTTCATTAGATAAGGGGGAAAGACAAAGTGGCATTAAAAATGTATAAAACACGTATAGGAGAAATTGAAGTAGATGATAGCGAAGTAATAGTTTTTGATAAAGGTATTCCTGGATTTGAAAATTTAAAAAAATTCGTTATATTAACTGCAGAGGATACTTATCCAATAATGTGGCTATTATCACTGGAAGATGAACTTGTTGCATTTCCTATTATAGATCCAAAATTAATAAAGGTTGATTATGTTGCAAAGATTCCTGAAAATGTTGTAAAAACACTTGGAATAGACTCACCAGAAGATGCTGCATTATTTGCCATTATGACTATACCTCAGGAAAATCCTGAAAATGCAACTGTAAATTTAAAAGCTCCTCTGGTAATATCCAAAAAAACAAATAAAGGTTTACAGTATATATTAGACGATGAAAATCTTTCAGTAAAACATAGCGTTAATGATGAGATATTATTAAGCCAGAAAATGCTTGAAAGGCAGATAAAAGAAGTTTCAAAATTCACTGAAAAAAAGAAAAAATACAATACAAGATTTGGAGAATTGGAAATTGCAGATGAAGATGTAATTACATTTGAATTTGGAATTCCCGGATTTGAAAACCTCAAAAAGTTTTATATACACTTTTCAAAAGATACATTCCCTATACAATGGCTTTTATCACTTGAAGATGAAGCTATTTCATTCCCTGTAATTGATCCGGTACTTGTACGTGTGGATTACACATTTGATTTACCAAAAGACATGGTTGAATATCTCGAGATTTCCAAACCAGAAGATGCTCAGATATTTGCAATTATGACCATTCCTCAGGGCGATCCAGACAATATAACAGTCAATTTAAAAGCTCCTCTTATTATCTCAAAAATAAATAAAAAAGGTGTCCAGTTAATTTTAGACAATGATGAATATCATTTAAAACACAATGTAAAAGAAGAAATAGAAAGAAGCGACAAAATACTTAAAAATCAGGCACCTGATAATGAAAGGGGTGCGTGATATGTTAGTCTTATCAAGAAAAATAGATGAAGGTATAACAATAATGATAGACAATAAAATTTTAAAATTAAAGGTATTATCTGTTGAAGGGAATGCAATAAAATTGGGATTTGATGGTCCAAAAGACTTTAAGATCTACCGTGAAGAGGTTTATGATAGCATTATGAAAGAAAATATTTCTGCTACACGTGTAGAGGATATTTCAGGTTTAAAAAATATTTTCGATAAAAGCAAAAAATAAAATGGGGCTATCATAAATGCCCCATTTTTTTATATCCTGAATTTCTTTGTAATAGAATGTAATTGTTCAGCTAATTCACTTAATACCTGACTTTCCTTTGCGACTTCTTCTGCTCCATCACGTTCTTCTTCAATTGCCTGAACTATATGTTTTATCTTTTCTGTTATTTCAGCAATACTCTTACTTACATTTGTAACAGCGCTTGCCATTTCTTCTGTTGATGCGCTCTGTTCTTCAGAAGCTGCAGTAATATTTTCTGATAATTGTTTAACCACATCTATCTTTTCTGCAATTTCATGGAACTGTTTATTTGCCACTTCAATAATTTCATTGGTTTTTTCAACCTCTTTCTTAGCCTTTTGAGTGGCTTCATTTGCTGTATTAGCACTTTCCTGAATTTCTTTTAAAATATCTGCTATTTTATCTGTTGCATTTCTACTTTCTTCTGCAAGCTTTCTAATTTCATCAGCAACTACAGCAAAACCTTTTCCTGCTTCTCCAGCCCTTGCAGCCTCTATTGCAGCATTTAATGCCAATAAATTTGTTTGTTCTGTAATGCTACCAATTGTTTCAACAATTTCACCAATATTCTGAGCTTTTCCTGCTAAATCAGAAACTATCTTTGCTACATTAGATGTTTCTTCCGAAACACCTTCCATACTTTTAACAACATCATTCATACTCTTTTGCCCTATATGAGCAAATTCTGTAGTTTCTTCTGCACTCTGACTCATTTCCTGTGTTGATTCAGAAATATTCTGTGAACTTGTTGCTATTTCTTCTATTCCTGAAGATACCTCTTCAACTGCTGAAGAAAGATTTTCTGTATTCTCGCCAATAACCTCTGCCTGAGATGAAATTTCCTGAACATTTGCGCTGTTTTCTTCTGAAACTGCTGCTAAATCAGTTGAAGAAGAATTTAATTTCGTAGAAATATTAATAAGCTCTTTCATTGTATCATTAAGATTTTTAACCATTGAATTTAAACTTCTTCCCAATTCAGCAATCTCATCATTACCTTTTACATCAATTTTAACTGTAAGATCACCTTTAGCAATTTCCGCAAAAGCTCCAACAGCCATTTTTAATGGTTTTAATAAATTTTTTGTAAATACATAACTAACCACTATACTTATAACAATTATTATCACAAGAGTTATAATACTTATTCTAATTAATGCTTTAGCATCTGCTGTACTTTCATCATAATCAATTTCACCAATTAACGCCCAGTTTAATTCTGCATGTTTAAAAGGCATATAAGCACTTATTACCTTTATCCCTCTATAATCTTTAATTATATTCCAGCCTTCTTCACCATTTAAAGCCTTTTGAACAGAAACAGTGTCAACCATTTGCTTTAATATTGTTCCTTCTTTAAACCTTGAATCACTTCGCATTAATTTATCAGGTCCCACAACATATGTTTCTCCGCTTTCTCCCATACCAGCTGATTCATGCAAGACCTTATTTATTTTATTAATTGGCAATTGAACCACAAGATATCCAATTGTGTTTCCCTTACTGTCTTTAATAGAAATACCTGCAAACCCTGCTGGTATCCCATTTGAAGGAGCATAAGATGCAAAATCAACATAGTGCACATTATTATCGTCTTTTTCTTTTAATAATCTCACAAGACTTCCTAAATTTGTATCCTTCCATTTGCCTTCAAGTATATTAGTTGCAAAATCTCTTTCCTTATAATATGTATACGGAATATCCCCATCAGCACTAATTAAGAATAAATCATAAAAACCATATGTATCTATCATATTTTTGACTATTGGATGTAAAACCTTATGTATTTCATTATATTCCTTTAATTCCTGAGCATGCACCCCTGATAATTCTGTCAATTTGTATTTTTCACCAACAGGATAAGGATTATCATCAATAAAAGCTTTTTGTAATATTTCATCAGGTTCTCCTAATTCTTCTATATGATGAAAAGCTTCTTTTAATTCTCCAAGATTTTTAATAAACAAATTTCGCTTAGAATTTAATCTTAGAAAATCATCTACCTGCCCCAAATACATGTTTAGTTCATTTGACGATTTTTTTGAAACCAATATAAGTTTTTCAGCATCAGAGTTAATCATTGAATTAACAGACGATTTAACTGTAAAAAAAGTCAGAGAAATCAGGGAAAGTATTGTTATCCCCAAAACCATAGTGAGAACTTTGCCAGTTAATTTCATACTCTCTCCCTCCTTTTAATCCTTTCATTAAAAATTATAACATATTTTCATCTTTTTGAAACACTTTAATTTTTAACCCGGAGTTGCAATACGGTAAATAAATAAATAAATAAATAAATAAATATGATAAAAAAATAAAAAATAAGGGCTTAAGCCCTTATTTTTTATTTTACAACCTCTCCACTCTATCAATAAACACATCAATTATATGTTTAAACTCTATAAAATCCTTTTTTGAATTTTCAAGGAATAACATTCCATCATGTGTAATTTTATAAATCTTTTTTGATGGACCTGGTTCTGAGGTATCCCAATCTGTAACAACAAGTCCCATCTCTTCCAGTTTTGCAAGGGTTCTATATAAATTACCCATTTGCCCTATACCGTTGAGCATAACACCAAATTCAGAGAGTTTATTTGCTATTTCATAGCCATGAGATGGCTTTTCAGCTATTATTAATAATACAAAGGATTCTATCCAGCCTCTTCTAAACCTTCCCTGTCCTCTACCTCTTCCAGGCATTTAATTACCTCCTACTGAAAAAATTAATACAAAATATTAATTAGCAATTTGAAATAACTTTTATTTACCCAATCATAAAAACTTCATTTTTATTATATCATAAAATTTTTTCAGTAATATTAATATTCAAATGTGCTATCGCCTATAAACTCCCTTAAAACTGAGATATTTGGTACATGTTTTATTGCTGGAAGAGGAAGGAAATAATCTAAGAATCTTAGCAATCTTTTTGCTTCTGTATATTCAGGTAAAGTATTGTCTATTTCAAGCAATAATGGTTCTGCATATAATTTTAGTATTGGCAATTCATATATTAAATATGAATTGAACATAATATCTGCTTCTTCCTGATATGGAAAGATATTTGCTTCTTCACCTTTTCTTACTTCTGGCCATAATTGTAAAGTTCTTAATGCTGTTGCGCCTCTAAAATTATAATCTCTAACTATTCTTCTTATTAATCTTGTGTCTGTTGTAGGTATTCTATTCATTTCATCAAGATTCATCTGTATTAAAGCGCTAACATATACCTTGAATTTTTGATCTCTTGGTATGCTTTCTGTGAGTTTTTCATTTAGACCATGAATTCCTTCAATAATAATAGGTTGATTTTTCCCTGCTTTTACTTTCTTTCCTGTCCACTCTCTTTTTCCAGTTACAAAGTTATATCTTGGTAATTCAACTTCTTTACCTTCAATTAAATCCTTAAGATTTCTATTTAATAGATCAAGATCCAGCGCCTCTATTGATTCAAGATCTTTTTTCCCTTCTGGAGTCAAAGGTATTTTTTCATAATCCATATAATAGTCATCAAGAGATATTTGCAATGGTTCTTTACCGTTTACCTTTAATTGTAAAGCTATTCTTTTTGCACTTGTTGTTTTACCAGAAGAGGACGGACCTGCAAGACATATTAATCTTACATGTTTTCTTTTCATAATTTGATCTGCTATATTTGCATATTTTTTTTCATGAAGGGCTTCTGCTATTCTTATTAATTCTCCACTTTTATTTACACCTTTTGCAATTAATGAATTTAATTCTCCAACATTTTGTATATTTAATATATCAAGCCATTTTTTATATTCAATAAAGGTTGCTGAGAGTTTTGGCAAAGGTTTAAATTCCGGAATCTTATCTGGTGATGATTGATTTGGATGCAATAATACAAATCCTTTGTCATATGCAATAACATCAAATAATTCTATATACCCTGTTGAAGGCGGCATGTATTCATAGAAATAATTTATATACTCGCCACATTTATAAACCTTTACTGTTGTTTTTTTTCTGTATTTAAATAAAATAGCCTTATCCTTTTCGTCATTTTCATCAAAATATTTTATGGCATCGAATTTGCTTAATGTTATTTTTTCAAATAACAAATCCTCTTCTATTATCTTTTTCATTTCAGCTTTTAATTTCTCAATATTTTTTTCTGAATTTTTTACTCCTTTTATTTCAAAATACAATCCGCTACCAATAGAATGATGTACAACAAGTTTTGATTTTTTAAATTTTCTTTTTAATGCAATATATATAATAAATAATAAAGCCCTTCTATATATCCTCATACCTTCTGTTGAAGTTACATCAACTGGTTCAGCATATCCGCTTCCATGAACCTTTTTCCATAATTCTTTAATTTCATTGTTGAATTTTACTGCAAGTACAGTATATTTATTTTTCTTTTGCAATTCTTCAGCTATCTTAAAAAACTGCTCTCCTTTTTTTATTTTAAATTCCCCGTTTTTAGTTTTTACTATATAACTCATCTTATCCCTCCCTAATAATGATTTTATTTATATAAATTGAAAAATTTAGCTTAAAAAATAAAAATGAACGAAGACAAAAATTTCCCACAACGAGGATTTATAAAGAATATAGTCAAGAAAACTTCTTAAAAAGATTCATTTATGCTATTAAATATTTGTATATCAAAAACTTTTTTCGAAAATAGAAATAATAATAATCGCTCAAACGGTAGAAAATTCTAATCCTCAAAAATTCTCGTTCCCGCCGGTCGTTGCAGACTCACATCCATGTTCGTCCTTTTGTGTTGTTGATTAAGAAAAATAAAAACTCCCTCAAACAACTTGGTTGCTGATCCTCGAAAATCACTCATTCCCGGCTGTCGCTTAGATTCTGCATCCCTGCAGAAGCTGCGCTCAAAAAAACATCCTGTTTTTTTGACAGCCTCCATTCGTGATTTTCTCGGGCAACCTGCGAGTTTTCGTTCGTTTTTATTTTTCTCAATCATAGTTGTTTCTCTTCGGAATTTTCAAGTTTTCGCTCATATTATTATTTCTATTTTCTTATTTCTTATTATATTTTATTATATAAGTTAAACATAAAAAACACGAGTAAAAAGGTGAATGAAGGCTTGAAATTTCACCGCCTGAATGAACCTTTTTAGGAGTGTTTTTTATAGAACAAGGATCAGAAATTCTTGCTGTTTGAATGAACATTATTTTTCTTTTTTCTACATCACAAACTTTTATAAAAAAAGGTGACATTAATTATACTACAAAATTTCTTCAATGTCAAAACCTAAAACAAAAGAAGTCCGCTTCACCAAAATTAGTGAAGCGGACTTCTTTTGTTTTAACTTATATTCCAAGCAATCTTTCAATTTTTGCTTTGTCAAATCCTACAATTGTCTGATTTCCTATTTCAATTACAGGAACACCCATTTGCCCTGTTTTTCTCACCATTCTTTCAGCTGCCTTTTGATCCTTTTCAACATTATATTCTTTAAAAGGAATACCCAATTGCTTGAAATAATTTTTTGCTTTTCTACACCATGGACATCTGGATGTTGTGTATATTGCTATTTTTACATGTGGCATTATTATACCCCTCCTTTATATACAATTTGTATATATTTACAGATAATTTATGCCATATTTGGGTTAAATCTAAAAGTCTATTTATGTAAAATTTTTATAAAAATAAAAAAAGCTGCTTTAAAGCAGCTTTAGAATTCAAATTTATTCAACATCATATTCTCTTACAGGGATGATTTTATCTAATTTTACTATTTCAATTACTTTTTTCACGTTTTCATTTCTTACATTATGCAATTCCATTGAACCACCTTTTTTCTTGTAGTTCATAAAGAAATATAATATTCTACCCAATCCACTACTATCTATATAGTCAAGTTTTGACATATCAATAAATATTCTTTTTATTCCGTTTTCTGCTAATTCGTTTAGTTCATCCCTTAATTCTTCTGAATTAGTTATATCAATTCTGCCTTGAAGAAATATTGTTGCACTGTTTCCATAAATTTCTTTTTTCATGTTTTTTCCTCCTCTCATTTTCCTTTATACATATTATAACACATTTTTATTATTTTCCAAGAAAAATAATAAAACTTTTTTTGTTTATTGTACCTTTTATACTCCCGTTTTCCACATTTATTTCATCAATTTCATTATTTTTTATTGATATGCCTTTTTTCATTTTCTTTTCTTTTACTTCGCATAACCATACTGGAATTTCAAAGTCTTTATCTTTATCTGATATATTCACAATTACAACAATTTTTTCGTCATTATTCCATATTCCATAAGAAACAAAATCCTTTTCCCATTTTAAAAATTCTATTGAACCATTTCTCAAAACCGGGTGTTTTTTATAAAAATCAATTACTTCTTTAAAAAAATTCAGTTTTTCCTGCGATTCTTTTTCCTTTAATTTATCCCATGGAAATGTTCTTCTATTGTCAGGATCTGTCCAGCCTGGCAATCCTATTTCATCACCATAATATATTCCCGGAGAACCCGGCAATGTAAATAACATTATAATTCCAATTTTAAAGATATCCCAATCTATACCTTTTTCAGCTTCCTCTGGACCTAAGGAATAACTCCTTCCTACTTTTTTAGTAGTTCTTGTTGCCCATCTTGAATGATCGTGATTGCTCAATTGATTCATGGACAAATATTTTGAATTCATTGGCATTTGACTCCATGCCCAACGCAATTGTTCAATAAACCATTCAGAATTTCCCAACAATTCTGGCTTGTAATCATCATTATGTTTTTCCATACCGGTTAAAAAGTAACTTATAGGATCCATAGCTCCAATATAATTCATTATACCATCCCATGATAAATTCTCAATCCATTCTTTAGGAGATTCATAATCTTCAGCAAATATTATGCTTTCAGGATTTTTCCTTTTTACAATTGTTCTGAAATATTTCCAGAAATTTTTATTGACCTGTTTTGTTTTTCCTAAATCTCTTGCAACATCTAATCTCCAACCGTCAGCATTATACGGATATGAAACCCATTTTTCCCCGATTTGAGATATGTATTTCCATAGTAATAATGTTTTGTCGTAATTTAACTTCGGAAGTGATTTATATCCCCACCAGCCTTCATATTCATTATTTTTGTCCCAATAAAAGTATTCGCTTTCTGGCACTTCTTTGTTATTTGCAACGCCAACATCTTCACCATATATTTTATATTCATTTACCCATTTATGATATGAACCACAATGATTAAATACACCATCAAGAATTATTTTTATATTTCTTTTATGAGCTTCTTCAACTAATTTAGCAAACAGTTTATCACTGGCTTCAAGATTTTTTTTAGATGTTGTTCTTATTTTGTATTTTTCTGTTAAATCCTCTGTATCTTCTACTATTACTCCTAAATGGGGATCTATATGTTCATAATCCTGTGTATCGTATTTATGAGGACTTGGAGATACAAATATTGGATTTAAATATATTACTTCTATTCCTAATTCCTTCAAATAGTCCAGTTTATCTATTATTCCCTGTATATCCCCACCATAAAATTCTGTGTGTCCTTTTGTAGGATGTGGATATTCATTCCATTCTTTTTTTCTTATTTTTTCACCATCATATATATATTCGCCATCTACTGGATCATTTGTTTTGTCTCCGTTGTTAAATCTATCCGGGAATATTTGATAGTAAATTGCTCCTATTGACCATTCTGGCACTTCAAAATTTGGAATTATAATAAAATCTTCTACGTGCCTGTGCTCAACTATTCCTCTCGAATCGTATTTTATTGTTCTGTTATCGTTTTCAAAATGTATTTCAAAATGATAGCGTATAATCCTTTCTGTTAATTTAAACTTTGTACTGAAATATTTAAAGTATTCATCTTCTTTTTCAAGGTGCATTACTGTATGTTTGTATTTATTATGATGCTTTTGAACAAGAAAATTTAATCTCCCCTTTACTTTACCATATTTTTTTGGTATTCTTATTTTTATTGTTATTTCGTCACCAACTTTGGGATTTACTGGCATTAAAAAGTTTTCGCTTTGATCGGAATATATTCCGAAATAATTCATGCAATCATCCTCCAATTTTTACTAATTCTTTTAGTTCTTTATTTATTTCATCTTCTTCTAAGGTTATTTCATCCATTCTTTTTTCAAGTTGTTGTTTTTCATTTTCAAGTTCCATTAATTTTTGATAGTTTTGAGAATATTTTACCATTTCATTTTCAATTTTTTCAATCTTTTCTATTAATTCTTCAAATTCTTTTTCAAGATTTATTTTTTTTCTTTCCAGTGTTTTTATTCTATTTTTTATCCTTTTGGCTTCTTTATATTCAAGATTCTCAGAAGAGGATTTTTTTATTTTAAATGTTTCATTTTGCTGTTCGTTTATTATATCTTCAAATTTACTATACTCTTTAATATACCCGTTTTTTATTACAAAAAATCTATCTGTTATGTTTTTTATTAGTTTCTCATCATGCGAAACCATAATAATTGAACCTTTAAATTCTTTTAATGTTTCTTCAAGGGTTTGAACTGTAAAAATATCAAGATGATTGGTAGGTTCATCAAGTATAAGCACATTTGGTTTTTGAAGTATTACTTTTGCCAGCGCAAGTCTGGTTAATTCCCCACCACTGAGATTTTTAATACTTTTAAATACATTATCTCCCGAAAAGCCGAATCTTCCAAGATATTTTCTTACTTCAAAATCCTGCCACTCAGGTACATCTTCCCATATTACACTCATAATATCCTTTTCTTTTCCCAAAGAAGAAATAACCTGATCAAGATATCCGATTTTTATGTTATATCCCCAATTTATTTTCCCTTTTTCAGTTTTTAATTTTCCCATTAATAATTTTAATAATGTTGATTTTCCAGAACCGTTTTTTCCTATTATTGTTATTTTTTCTTTTTCATTTATTTCAAAGGATATATTGTTTAAAATTGTTTTTTTATCATATGAAAACTCAAGATTTTTAACTTCCAATACTTTATATCCCGTTCTTTTTGGTTCAGGAATCTTTATTTTTATTACCTGTTCTTCTTTTAAGGAATCTATTTCTTCATATTCTTTAAGTAATTTATCTCTTAACATTTCCCTGAACTTGGCCTGTTTCATCATTTTTTCGGTTCCCCATTTTCGGAAACGCTCTATCATTCTGTTTAATCTTTCTATTTCCTTTTCCAGATTTTTCTTTCTATTTTCTATGTTTATAAGCATATTTTCCCTTAATTTTAAATATTCTTCATATTTTCCATGAAAATCCCATAATTTAAAATTATTTATTTCAAAAAAGCGATTTGCTAATTCTTTTATGAATTTTCTGTCATGAGAAACAAATATCATTGCACCTTTGTAATTTTTTAAATAATTTATCAGCCAATTAATAGAATAAATATCAAGATGGTTTGTTGGCTCATCTAAAATTAAAAGATTATAATCTCCAGCCAATACTCTTCCTAAGGCTAAACGCGTTAATTCTCCACCACTTAATGTGCTGATTTTTCTATTCCACTCTTCTTCCTCAAATCCCATTCCTTTTAATACAGAACGAACTATTTTATTTTTCATTTCTTCTTTTATATTTGATTCAATTTCTTTTAAAACGTATTCATATAGATTTAAATCCATTTCGTCTGCTCTAAATTGTTTTAAAAATCCTATTTTTAGATTTTTGTTTTTTATTATATTTCCTTCTAATGGCTCTAATTCATCATTTAATATTCTTAATAATGTTGTTTTTCCTGAACCATTTGGACCTATTAAAGCTATTCTATCGTGCTCATAAATTGAAAATGAAACATCGTAAAAAAGATCTTGAGTACCAAAATTATACGATATATCCTCAACTTTTAGTAGCATATTTATTCCTCCGGCTTTTTTCTTTTATTTATATACATTCTTTTATCAGCAATATCAAGTAAAATATCAATGTTTTTTCCTTCATCTGGATATATACTATATCCAATACTTGAACTTATATTTATTTTTATATCCTCAAAAATAAACGGTTTTTCTTTGAAAACTTTTTTCATTCGTGAAATAAATGATTCTATTCCCTCTTTATCTGTATCCATTAAAGCGACGGTAAATTCATCTCCGCCTATTCTTCCAAATAAATCGCTTTCTCTAATCATTGAGGAAACCTGTTTTACAAAGAATTTTAAAACTTCATCTCCTACTTTATGTCCATATGTATCGTTAATATGTTTAAATTTATCTATGTCTATATACAACAATCCCATTCTACTGCTGTTGTGTCTTGACAGGTATGACATCATCATTTTCACTCTTGAAAAGAATGCCTGCCTGTTGTATATCCCGGTTAAATAATCAAGTTCTGCTGATTTTTTCAGCTGTAATTCAAGGAATACTTTTAAAATTAGATATTCAAGATTACTTTTTATTATATTGGCAAAATTAAGATCTATATCTGAAAATTTCTTTTTTTCATCAAAGATATCCAGTGTAAGTAAGCCATATAATTTTCCTCTTAAATAAAAAGGTATGATTAAACTCTGTTTTATCTCTTTTAATCTTCCGTATTTTATAAGTAATTCATATTCGTATTTTGGTGGAATATATATATCATCCCAATCATCTATAATTATTGGCTTTTTTATGCTTAGCGGTAATTCCGGGTACTTTATTTCTTTTAATTTTTCAAAGTTATACCCCTGAACAGCTTTATATGTGAATATTCTTTGATTTTCCTCTATTGTAAGTAAACTACCTGCTTCTGCAGATGGGATAATATCTATTACCGTATCCAATATTAATTGATACATACTTTCATTCCATGGTTTTGTCAGAATTTCATTGTTTAGATTAAGAAATTTTGTTGCGAATTTTGCATTGTATTTTAGTGTCTCAAGATATTTCTTTTCTGCTGTTATATCAAGCCCTGAGCTAAATGTCTTATCTATATTTCCATCTTCATCTAGTAAATATGTATTATGCCAGGATATATTTAATATTTCCCCATCTTTTGTTATTATTTCGTTTTCAAAATACTCTACACCCTCAAGCTCACCGGACATTATTTTATTAAAAACTTCTTTTACTTCATCTCTAATATTTTCCGGTATAAAATTTTCAAACCAATTTTCTCCTATAACCTCTTCTTTTTTTACTTTTAATATTTCACAGGCTTTGAGATTTAAGTCTTCTATATTTCCATTTTTATCAAGAATAACATACATTACCTGTGCATATTCAAAATACATTCTGAATTTTTCTTTTTCTCTATATAATTGTTCTTCAAGTTTTTTTCTGTCAGTTATTTCATGATCAATTTCCTGGAAATAATATTCACCATTTCCTTCCTGAACATTTATTGCATGAACTTCAACCCATTTTATTTCTCCATTTAATGTTTTATATTTCCTTTCATACGGTTCAATTTCTTCTTTATTATCCAAAAGTTTTTTTATTTTATTTACATGTTCATAATCTTCCTTAAAGACGTGTTTTTCAACTTCCATCCCAACCATTTCTTCAGGTGAATTATATCCCAATAATTTTGCTGCTCTTGGATTGGCTTTTATTAATTTTTTGTCTTTACCCCAGAAAAATATGGCCTCGTTTGAACGCTTAAATATTCCGTTGAATGTTTTTTCTAATTCAAAATATTTTTTATAGAATTTATACAATCCAAACATCAAAAATACTGTTCCATATATAATTAAAATATTTTGCCAGAAAAAGATATTAAAAGGTTTAAATTCATTTATAATTTCAAGGGTGTTTTCTACTAAAAACATTATTATTCCGGCGGTAAAAAATTTATTTACATATTTTACAGAAAATGCTGCTAAAAAAACAAGTAATATGGAAGTTAAACCTTCCATTATATAATAAGCATAATTAATATTAATAAAAGATATTATACTTATTATTAACAGAAATAGAAGAAAATAAAAATGTGGTTTTTTCATTTTATCACCGCCTTCTATCCATATTATACCATAAAAAAATATTGGACAGCTGTTAAGCTGCCCAATATTTTTTACTTAATTAAAAGAATATTTTAGCCATATCATATATTTTTGGTTCAATATCTTTATTTTCTAACAATTCTTTTGAGAATGGTACATCTGTAATTTCAAATCCTTTTAAAGATAAAGCTACATTAACTTTTCCTTTTTTAACATATTCTATTGCCGCTGTTGAGAACATTGTAGCAATAAGCCTATCAAATGAAACAGGTGCTCCACCTCTTTGCATGTATCCAAGGTTTACATTTCTACATTCCACTGTTGGTAATTTTTCTTTTATATATTTTGAAATTATGTCTGAAGGGGTTGAACCTTCTGGCAACTTTTCTTTTATATCCTTTAATTTTTCGTCAAGAGGGCATTTTTCTTCAACTACTACTATTGAGAATTTTTTTCCTTCATCGTATCTTTTCTTTATGTTTTTTAATAAATTTTCCGGATTAAATTCAATTTCTGGTATAAGTATATAATCAGCTCCTCCTGTTAACCCTCCTATTGTTGCAAGCCATCCTGCTTCATCACCTGCAACTTCAACAACAATAACTCTATGTCCTGCACTTGCTGTTGAATGAAGTGCATCCAATGTTTTAGTAACAGTTTCCAATGCTGTAAAGAAACCTATGCTAAAATCTGTCCATGGAAGATCATTGTCTATTGTTGCTGGAATAACTACAGATGGCATACCTTCTTCAGAAAGCTTTAAAGCTATTGATGTTCCTGTATGCCCACTCATAATAACAAAAGCTGTAATCTGGTATTTTTCAAAATTATCTTTCAATTTTTTAAAGTCTTCAGGATTTTTTGTGGGATCGAATTTTGAAGAACCTAAAATAGTTCCTCCTCTTTCCAGGATACCCGAAACGTGTTCTTTTGTCATTATAAATACCCTATCTTCAATAAATCCCTTAAACCCATCATATACTCCAAGTACTTCAATATCTTCAATTGCAGATTTTCTTACTAAAGCTCTAATTGCAGAATTTAATCCCGGACAATCTCCACCTACATTCAAAACAGCTATTCTTTTCATCTTAATCCCCCTTTCATTTATTGAAAGATTTTTATTAATATAGGAATAACAACAATAGAAACTATAGACATTAATTTAATAAGTATGTTAATAGCAGGGCCTGCGGTATCTTTAAATGGATCTCCTACAGTATCTCCAATAACTGCTGCCTTATGTGCAAATGAACCTTTACCGCCAAATTCGCCTGTTTCAATATATTTTTTTGCATTGTCCCATGCACCACCAGAATTTGCCATGAATATTGCAAGCATTACACCTGATACTGTTGTTCCAACTAACATACCGGCTACTGCCTCTTTTCCAAGTATAAAGAACATTATTATTGGCATAAATACAGCTAATAATGAAGGTAATACCATTTTTTTCAAAGCGCCTTTTGTTGCTATGGCAACACATGATGAATAATCAGGATCAGCTTTTCCTTCCATTAATCCTACAATTTCTCTAAATTGTCTTCTTACTTCTTCAACCATTATTTCTGCAGCATCACCAACAGCTTTCATTGCCATTGATGAAAAAAGAAATGGTAACATTCCACCAACTAATGCACCTATAAATACCTGCGATTTTGCAAGATCTATTATTTCAAGGTTTACAACCTTTGTATATGAAGCAAATAATGCTAAAGCAGTTAATGCAGCTGAACCTATTGCAAATCCTTTACCTATTGCAGCTGTTGTATTTCCAACTGCATCTAAAGCATCGGTTCTTTCTCTTACATATGGTTCAAGCTCTGCCATTTGTGCAATACCACCTGCATTATCGGCAATAGGGCCATATGCATCTATTGCTAAAGTAATTCCAAGTGTTGCAAGCATTCCTACACCTGCAAGCGCTATTCCAAATAATCCAAGAAGATTATACGATACTATTGTTGCCAGAGATATTAATATTACAGGAATAGCTGTAGATTCCATACCAACAGCCATACCATTTATTAGTAATGGCGCAGCTCCGCTTACTGCACTTTTAGCAAGATGTTTTACAGGTTCTTTTGCTGTATAGTATTCTGTTATTGAACCTATTAACATTCCCACTACCATCCCCAGAAATATAACATAAAAAGGTTTTAATGTCTTTAAGAATATTAATGATAGAAAAAATACTCCTATTAATGTGAGTATATTTGCTATATACATTCCAAAATGTAAAGCTTTTGAAGGATCTACATTTTCTTTGTCTTTTAGATTAAAATTAAACACCAAAATTCCTATAATTGCAGATATTATACCTATTGATACTACAATAAATGGAAATGTTGCACCTTTTTCGCTGAATAATATAACCCCTAATGCAGAAGCAGAGAATATTGAACCTACAAATGATTCATATAAATCTGCTCCCATTCCAGCAACGTCACCAACATTATCACCAACATTATCAGCAATAACAGCTGGATTTCTTGGGTCGTCTTCTGGAATTCCTGCTTCTGTCTTTCCTACAAGGTCTGCACCAACATCTGCAGCTTTTGTAAATATACCTCCTCCAACTCTTGCAAATAACGCTACCAATGAAGCTCCCATTGCATAGCCACTCATTGATATGGTATCGCCATTTGTGAGATAAAAAACGAGTCCTAAACCAAATAATCCCAATGAAGCTACTGTCATTCCCATTATAGCTCCACCATTAAATGCTATTTTTAATCCATTACTCAAAGAATGAATTGCTCCCTGAGCTGTTCTGGTATTTGTTTTTGTAGCAATACTCATACCAAAGAAACCTGATAAAACTGATAAGGTTGCACCCAGGAAAAATGCAAGCGCCATCATCCAGCCATTGGTAAGTCCCAATAATATAAATATTATTCCAACAATTACATAAAGGATTTTATATTCTGAAATCAAAAATGCTCTTGCACCTGTCTGAATGGCACCAGAAATTTTTTGCATTTTTTCGTTTCCCGGTGAATTTTCAAGTACTTTAAAGGTTAAAAAGATTGTAAATACAATCCCCACAAGACCAAATACAATTCCGCTTAGATTTAGTATTGTCATTTTGCCCCTCCTTTTCATTTTGTTATTTTTTATAGAAATATTATATCATAAATTATATAATTATTTCACTTTTTTTGTTTATTAAAGCAACTGATTTTATAGACGATATATTTAATGTCGGAGGTGATGGAAATGAAGAAATATTGTGATATAGAAAAATTTAATAATTATTATCTTTTAAAATTTAATGATAATTTGAATATAGAAAATGGAAAATTTGTAAAAAAACAATTAGAGGAAATTTTAGATATAAAGGATAGTAATATTATTGTGGATTTTTCAAATGTATATTATATGGATAGTAACGGACTTGGAATAATTATTACTTTAATTCAAAAAGCCAGACATTTTAATAATAAATTGATTTTTATAAATATAAATTCTATGATTAAAAATATCTTAAAAATTACCAAGGTTATTAATCTTATGCTTATTTTAGATACAATAGAAGAAGCTAAACGTTATAGTAAAACTGCTATTTAAATTTAATATTTATAAATCCCCTCTATCTGGTTTTCCAAATAGAGGGGATTTTTTATTTAAGCATTCTTTTTAATTTTTTTATAATCTTTTCTATTGCTTCCATTTTATCTATATCGTTGTTTTTTCTGGCTGCCTCATATTCTTTAGATAAATAATATAATGTTCTTTCAATTACTGTTTGCGTATCTCGTATTTTTGAGTTTTCATCTTCTTTAAATATTAAACGCTTTGAATGTATAGGCCCTTCTGATAATACCCATGTTTTTACCCCGCTAATTTCAACCGAGGATTCCATAAATTTTGAATGGTTTTTAAAAAAAAGTTTTGTAGTAAAGAATTTTATCGTTGTTTCATTTACTGGAGAAAGATGAAATTTCATAATTTCCTTCATGCATTTTTGACAATATCCAATTTCAGTCATTATTCCGTCATAATCAAATTTCTGGACTATTTCCGCTTCATTGGTTTTGCATAATTGACATTTCAATTTAATCATCTCCAGTTAAATCACGATTGTTATATTTGTTCATTGCATCTGTTATTTTTCCTCCGAGAATAATGTTTATTGCATCTACTGTTTTATCTATTACTTTGTATAATTTATACATTTCTTCATTTGTAAACTCACTTAATACATAATCTGCAAGGTCTATTCCTTCTGGTTTTGGCCCTATTCCAACGCGTATCCTTGGAAAGTCTTTTGTACCAAGTACGGAGATAATGGATTTTAATCCATTATGGCCTCCAGCAGAACCATTTGGTCTTATTCTAATCTTCCCAAGATCAATGGATATATCATCATATATTACCAGTATATTCTCCGGTGATATTTCTTCTATATAATTTTTCAGTTCAAAAAACACCTTTCCGCTTAAATTCATATATGTAAGCGGTTTTATTAATATTATATCATCATTTATATATCCTTCAAAGGTGTTTTTTTCAATTTTTTTGAATATCTGCTTATTTAACTCATAATATCTATCGATAACCAAAAACCCCACGTTATGCTTTGTAAAGACATAACGTGGGCCTGGATTACCTAATCCTATTATTATTTTCATAGTTTAATTAAGCTTCTTCTCCTTCTGCTTCTTCTGTTTCTTCTTCACCTGTTGTTTCAGCTGCTCTTGGTTCTGTAACAGCTATAACAACTTCTTCTGGGTCAAGTAATACATCTATTTCTTCAGATATGTTGAGGTCTTTTACTGTAATATGATCTCCAAGATCTAATTCTGAAATATCTACTACGAATTTTTCTACAATATCTTTTGGTAATATTTCAACTGGTAATTCGTGGTAGTGGATTTCTAACATACCGCCTCTTGATAATCCTTTTGCTTCACCTGTAAATTCAATAGGAATGTTAAGGTGCATTTTATGTCCTGCTGATGGAACATAGAAATCAATGTGAATTGGTTTATCTGATACTTTGTGTCTCTGTAATGTCTTTAAGAATGTTGTTACTGAATATGTTTCACCATTTTCCTTTTCAATGTTTAATTGAATAGGTGTTGTTTCTTCAATTTTTTCAATCATTAAGAATGCATCAACAGAAGAAACCTTTAAAGCAATATTTCCGCCTTCTAAACCAGGTCCATAGACTATAGCGGGAATAAAACCTTCTTTTTTGATGTGATTTGCTTTTTCTCCTTCTTTTCTTTCAATAGCTTTTAGCTGGTATACTTTTGCCATTTTAATCCCTCCTATGTTAATAAATTATTTTATTTAAAGAGTATACTTACTGATAAATTATTTTTGATCCTTGCAATTGTTTCACCGAGAATTGAAGATACGCTTAATACTTCAAATTTGTCCGGCAAATCATTATGATATATTGTATCTGTAACATATATTTTTTCAATTACTGAATTTTGTAACTTTTCCTTTGCATTTTTGGAAAGAACTCCATGAGTTGCACACGCTATAACCTTTTTAGCGCCATTTTTTACGAGCATTTCTGCTGCTCCAACTAACGATCCTCCTGTATCTATTATATCATCAAATATTATAGCTACTTTATTATTTACATCACCAATTATATTGACTATCTCTGCTACATTATCTTTTGGTCTTCTTTTATCGAGTATTGCAAGTGGTAAATTCATTTTTTCTGCAAATTTCCTTGCTCTTTTTACTCCACCAACATCTGGTGAAACAACAACGGAATTTTCTTCATCAAAATCTTCGCATTCATTTCTAAAATAATTTACAAATACAGGAAATCCCATAAGATTATCAACAGGTATATCAAAGAATCCCTGAATCTGTTCCGCATGCAAGTCTATTGTTACTATTCTTGTTGCTCCTGCAACAGTCAATAGATTGGCTACAAGTTTTGCTGATATTGGATCTCTACCTCTTACTTTTCTGTCCTGACGCGCATAACCAAAATATGGAATTACAACAGCTATTGAATTTGCTGATGCTCTTTTTAATGCATCAATCATTACAAGTAATTCCATTAAGCTTTCATTTACAGGTGAAGAGGTTGACTGAATAACAAATGTATCAAGTCCTCTAACTGTTTCACCAATTCGAAGATTTACTTCACCATCAGCAAATCTTCCAAGTTCTACTTCACTTAATCTTGTTCCAAGATACTGAACAATTTTTTCAGCTAATGGCTGATTAGCTGAACCGGAAAATATTTTAATTTCGTGGGCCATTGAAAAAGGCATAATTTTTACTCTCCTTTCTCCCTCTTATTAAATACCCAATTTTCTTTTGTTACCTGCCTTGCTCTTCCAAGTGCAAGTGAACCTTCAGGTATATCTTCTGTTATTGTTGAACCAGCACCTATTAAAACATCATTTTCTATTTTTACTGGAGCTACCAATGCTGTATTGCTACCTACAAAAACTCTATCTCCAATAAATGTTTTATGTTTATTTTTTCCATCATAATTACATGTAATTGTTCCAGCACCTATATTTACATCTTCACCTATTGTCGCATCACCAAGATAGGTTAAATGTTGTGCTTTTGAACCTTTACCCACTATTGTTTTTTTCGTTTCAACATAATTTCCTATTTTTACCTTTTCATTTAATACTGTTCCGGTTCTTAATCTGGAGTATGGCCCAACGGATACATTATCTTTCAATATAGCATCTTCACATTCTGAACGTAATATTTTCACGTTATTTCCTATTTGACAATTATTTATTCGTGTCATAGGACCTATTTCGCAATCTTCACCTATTTCTGTTTTTCCATATATAAATGTCATTGGATAAATTATTGTATCCTGCCCTATTTTTACGTCAGGACCTATATATACTGTATCGGGATCTGTTATTGTAACTCCGTTTAGCATTAAATTTTCAAGTATTCTTTTTCTTAATATTTTTTCAGCATTTGCCAGCTGAATTCTATTATTAATTCCCAACGCTTCTGAAAAATCTTCTAAAACATATGTTTCCACATTTTCTAGCATTTTAGGAACATCTGTTAGATAATATTCACCTTGATTATTATTTGGTTTTAACTCTTTTAATGCATTTTTTAGCTTATCTCCCTTAAATATAACGAAACCTGAATTTATTTCTTTTATTTTCTTTTCTTCTTCTGATGCATCAGCATCTTCTACAATATTTATGAACTTTCCATTTTCATCTTTTACTATTCTACCATATCCAGCAGGATTATCTAAAATTGCGGTTAGAATTGTAGCATCTGCATTTGTATTTTTATGTTTATCAATTAACTTCGACAATGTTGAAGCGGTAATTAATGGTGTATCTCCATATAATATTAATATATCTTCGTCATTTAAAAATTCTTCAGCTGACATTACAGCATGACCAGTTCCCAATTGTTCTTTTTGATAATATATTTTTATTCCTTCTGGAAGTATTTTTTCAACAAGTTCTCCTTTATATCCAAGAACAACTCCTATTTCTGTAGGATTTAATTCTTTCGCAGTATCTATTACCCAATTTACCAATTCTTTTTCAAGAATTTTGTGCATTACCTTTGGATATTTTGATTTCATCCTTTTTCCAAGACCAGCTGCCAGAATTAATACTTTCATAGCACACCCCCGACATTCTATATTTTAACATTATTTTCATTAATTAAAATTAAGATATTATCACAATTTCTTCAAAGCTTGTGTAATTATATTCTCAAGCGTCAATTTTTCTATATCTATTTCCTTTAATACATTAAATACTTTGTTTTTTTCAAATCCCAGAGCTTCAAGAGCTTCAAGAGCATCTTTTAATTTTGTACTTTCTCCACTTACAGGTAAGGTTTCAAGATTTTCACCCAATTCGTTGATTATTCTTTCTGCTGTTTTTTTACCTATTCCAGGAAGTTTAGATAATCCCTTTACATCCTGAGAAGCTATCATATTTATTAATTGTTCTACATCTATTTTCTGAAGAATTTTCAATGCACTTTTTCCACCAAGTTTTGAAACCTTTTTTAAATTAAGAAATATATTTCTTTCAATATCATCATAAAACATATAAAAAGCTATGTTCCATTCTGATATTTCAAGATGTGTTTCAAACACATATTCTTTTCCTATTTCACATCTTTCTAAAATCCTGTATGTTGGAATACTTTCAAAAAACATATTTCCAGATTCTATTATTATTTCGTCTGGAGTTAATTTTTCCACTTTTCCTCTTACTTTTCTAATCATTATATTTCCTCCAGATTTAACATATATCCTCTTATTTTTCCAACCAAATAAAGAGAACCTGTAACAAAATAATAATCATACGGAATGGTAAGTAAATAATCAAAGGCTTTTATTGGATCCTGAATATATGTAACGTTTCTTGAGTATTTTTTAAATGCTTTATATACTGCTTCTGGATTTGAAGATCGTTTATTTGGAACCTGAGTAACTATTATATAATCAAAGTTATCTGCCATTAACTTTACCATTCCTTCAAAATCTTTATCATCTAATATTCCAATTAAAGCTGCTTTTTTGAAGTTTTTTGTGTATATTTTAATTGAATTTTTTAATGCCAAAGCTCCAGAAATATTGTGCGCTCCTTCTAATATAACCTTTTTATCATTATATTCTATTAATTCAAAACGCCCTTCCCATAAAAAGTTTTTTAATCCTTTTTTTGTTTTTTCAATATCAAATTTTAACTCTTTTTTTTCCATATATGCCTCTACTGCCATAACAGCTGTGGATACATTATATGGTTGATATGTTCCATTTGCTTTGAATACAAGCCCGGGAATTTCTGTATATATGCTCTTATAATCAATTGAATTCCAATTCAATGAATATATGGGATTTTTAAAATTATAGTCCTTTTCAAATTCAAATACTTTTCTTATTCCAACTTCATTGGCTCTTTCAAATATTACCTCTTTTGAAGATTCATTTATATTTCCTAATACTAAATAATTATCAGGTTTTATTATTCCGGCTTTTTCATAGGCTATTTGTTCTAATGTATCTCCAAGTAAACTTGTATGATCATATTGTACTGTTGTAATAACAGAAACTTCAGAATTCACAACATTAGTAGCGTCAAGTCTTCCTCCAAGTCCTACTTCAAGTACAGCTACATCAACATTTTGTTCTGAAAAATATTTTAATGCCAATGCGGTAATAATTTCAAAAAATGATGGCGACATATCTTCTGACATGGCATCCATTTTTTCAATTGGAATAATCATATCATTAAGAATTGAAACAAATTCCTTTTCTGTTATGGATTTTCCGTTTATTTTTATTCTCTCTTTTATATTGGTTAAATGCGGAGAGGTAAATATTCCTGTTTTTAACCCATGAGCTTTTAATATCTCATGTATAGCTTTTGATGTACTTCCCTTACCATTTGTTCCTGTTACATGAATAACAGGGAAATCCCTTTGAGGATTCCCCAATAATTCACATAATTTGTTTATTCTATCTAAACCATACTTTATTCTTGTGCCACCACGCCTATCGTATATATACTCTACAGCCTTTCGAAGTGACTCTATCATTTAATCTAACTCCCTTAATAATTTTTCTAATTTTTCAATCTGGCTTTTTACCATTTCAAATTTTTCTTTTGTTTCTTCTATTACTTCTTCAGGAGCTCTTTCAATAAAGTTTTTGTTATTTAATTTTTTATCGTATTTCTGGAATTCTTTATTGAGTTTTTCAAGCTTTTTGTTTAATCTTTCTTTTTCAGCTTCTATATCAATAAGTTCCCCAAGCTTTACGTATGCTTCAACATCTTCATCAACATATGATGTTGCAGATTTTTCAGGTTTTTCTGAAACTATTTCTATATTTGTTACAAATGCCAATTCTTTAACTGTCTTTTCATTTCTCTTTATCCAGTCATTATCGCTTAAAGTTTTATATGCTATTTCAACCTTTGTTATCTGTGGAATATTTATATCAGCTTTTACATTTCTTATACCTCTAATAAATGCTTTTATCTTTTCAAATTCTGCTTCTTCATTTTCAAATACGAAGTTTTCATTATACTCTGGCCATTTTGCAGTTACAAGATACTTTTCATCTGTAATCTTTGGTAAATTCTGCCATAATTCTTCTGTTAAAAATGGCATAAATGGATGCAATAATCTTAACGAAGAGTCTAAAACACGAACCAATACATTTTGTGCAAGTTTTTTATCTTCTGATTTTAATCTATTTTTCACAGCTTCTATATACCAATCACAGTATTCATTCCAGAAGAAATCGTATAATGCTCTTGCTGCAATGTTAAACTCGTATTTTTCTATTGCTTCTGTAACTTCTTTTATTGTTTTATTCAATCTTGTAAGCATCCATTTGTCTTCAAGGGTTAAGTCTTCCGGTTTTAATTCCATCTTTTCAAAATCATCCATATTCAACAATACAAACCTTGTAGCATTCCATATTTTATTTGCAAATTTTGAATATGAATCAATTATTTGAAGATCTAATTTTATGTCCCTTCCCTGTGCCGCGAGAATTGCCAGTGCAAATCTCATTGGATCAGCACCATATTTTTCAATAACTTCAAGTGGGTCAATACCGTTTCCAAGGGATTTTGACATTTTTCGTCCATGTTTATCCCTTACAAGTTGATGAATATATACATCTGAGAATGGTTTATCTCCCATGAATTTTTCTCCCATTACAATCATTCTTGCTACCCAGAAAAAGATTATGTCAAAACCTGTCATTAACAGATCAGTTGGATAGTATTTTTTGAGATCTTCTGTTTCTTCTGGCCAACCCAATGTTGAAAATGGCCATAATGCAGAGCTAAACCATGTATCAAGTACATCTTCATCCTGCCTTAGATTTGTGGATCCACATTTTTCACATTTATGTACATCTTCTTCAGAAACATTTATATGTCCACAATCTTCACAATACCATACAGGTATTCTATGTCCCCACCATAATTGTCTTGAAATACACCAATCCCTTATTTCATTCATCCAGTTAAGGTATACCTTTTTCCATCTTTCAGGATAGAATTTTATGTCTCCGTCTTCTACAGCTTCTATTGCTTTTTCTGCAAGTGGTTTCATTTTTACAAACCATTGATCTAAGAGGAATGGTTCAACTACTGTATCACATCTGTAACAATGACCAACTGAATGTTCTAATTCTTCTATTTTTAATAAATATCCTTCTTTTTCAAGATCTTCAACTACAGCCTTTCTTGCTTCTTCTCTTGTCATTCCGGCATATTTTCCACCATTTTCATTTATCTTTGCATATTCATCCATTATTTGAACTGATTCAAGATTATGTCTCTGACCAAGTAAATAGTCATTTGGATCATGTGCAGGCGTAACCTTTAAAGCACCTGTTCCAAATGATGGATCAACATATTTATCTGCGATTATTGGTATTTCCCTTCCTACTAATGGTAATATAGCTACTTTTCCAACATAATCCTTATATCTTTCGTCTGATGGATGTACAGCTATTGCTGTATCTCCTAACATTGTTTCTGGCCTTGTTGTTGCAATTATTATATAATTATCCTCACCTTTTATTGGATATTTTATATGATATAATGCACCTTTTTCATCTTTATGTTCAACCTCTTCATCTGATAAAACTGTGCCACAGCTTGGACACCAGTTTACTATATATTTTCCTTTATATATATATCCTTCATTGTATAATTCAACAAATACCTTTCTTACAGCTTTATTTAAACCTTCATCAAGTGTAAACCTTTCCCTTGACCAGTCAACAGATGCACCTATTGCCATTATTTGCTTTTTTATATGTTCTCTATATTCATTTGCCCAATTCCATACTCTTTTTATAAATTCTTCCCTGCCATAATCTTCTTTTCTTTTTCCTTCGCTTTGCATAAGGAACTTTTCTACAACATGCTGAGTCGCAATACCTGCATGGTCTTCACCAGGTAACCATAATGTATCCTTACCTTGCATCCTTTTAAATCTTGTCACTATATCCTGAAGGGAAATATTCAAAGCATGTCCCATATGAATTTTTCCAGTAATGTTAGGAGGAGGTATCACAACAGAAAATTTACCATTACCTTCACCTTTTGCTTTAAACAATTCTTCGTCAAGCCAAACTTTGTACCACTTTGTTTCTATTTCATTTGGAGTATATCTTTTTCCAATATCCATATTTCTCCCTCCCAGTTCTCGAAAATTGATTATTACCTATATTATACTTTAATGTTGTTAAGAATTCAAGGGAATTTTTTATACAATATAGAATTAATTATCAGGGGGTGATATTATCAAATCAAATTTTTTGAAGAATATAATTATTATTATTTCTGCTTCATTTATAACCGTCACAATTACGCTATTTATAATGTATAACGTGTTTCTAAAAGATCTTTTAAATAATACAAATTTAACTGACAATGAATGTATTAAAATAATTAAAAATAGTAATTTCTATGGATTTCCCGATAAAAAAATCGGACCATATTTTAATGCTTTTTTCTCTAATCCAGAATGGAAATGCGTTAGAAAACCCGGAAAATTATATGTAATCTTTCAGGGTGATGCTTATTATTTTGGAAAATATGTGAGGTTTAAAATTACTTTTGATGTAAATAAAACAATAAAAACAAAAACCATTCAACCAATTTCTTATTATGCAGGTGATGAGAAAATATTATATACCGATTTTCTCAATCTCATTAATACTATATTTATAAGAACACAATAAATATAAAATATAAGCCACCTTTTATAGGTGGCTTTTTATATTACCTGGATATAGCTTCTTTAGCAATTGTTACATATTCTTTGAATGCTTCGTAATCATTTACAGCAAGTTCTGATAACATCTTTCTGTTGATATTAACACCTGCTAATTTTAAACCATGAATTAATTCGTTATATTTTAATCCTTCATTTCTTGCAGCTGCATTAATTCTTGTAATCCATAATCTTCTGAAATCTCTCTTTTTCTGTTTTCTACCTGCATATGCATATTTTCCTGATCTGAAGAATTGCTGTTTTGCTAATACATATCTTCTGCTTAAAGCTCCTCTGTAACCCTTAGCAGCTTTAAGATATTTTTTTCTCTTTTTTCTTGCATGAACTGCTCTTTTAACTCTCATTTATGTTCTCTCCTTTCTATTTTTATTATTTTAAACCGAGTAATCTTTCTACTTTTTCATTTAATCCTGCTGGAACATCTTTATAGTTGTGTAACCTTCTCATTCTCTTTTTTCCTCTAATTCTTGTGTTATGTCCAACATTTGATCTTCTCATTCTGATTTTTCCTGATCCTGTAACCTTAAATCTTTTGCTTGATGCTGAATGTCTTTTAACTTTCATAATTATTCCTCCTTTTTAAACATTATTTTTTTGTTTTCGGAGATAAAATCATATCCATATCTCGCCCTGCCATTTTTGGCGCTCGAGTTACTTCTGCAATATCTTCAACCTTTTCGATAACCCTATCTAATATTTCTTTACCTTTGTCGGTAAACATTATATCCCTACCAAGGAACATTACAACAGCTCTAACTTTATTACCAGCTTCGAGAAAATCTCTAATTCTTTTTACTTTTGTATTAAAATCATGTTCATCGATTCTCAATCTGAACTTCATTTCTTTTAATTGCTGTTTTTTCTGCTTCTTTTTAGCTTCCTTTTCTCTCTTTTCCTTTTCGTATTTGTATTTTCCATAATCCATAATTTTGGCAACAGGTGGATTGGAATTAGGTGCAACCAATACTAAATCGAGTCCTTCCTGATAAGCTAACTGTAATGCTTTTTTTGTTTCCATTATTCCCAGTTGACTTCCATCACTTCCAATAACCCTTAATTCCTTCGCCTTAATGTCTTCGTTTCTAATCGTTGTATCTTTCGATTTTTTAATACTTATCCCTCCTGTTCGTTTGTATTAAAAAAAATAAACAAAAATGGGTGGATAGAATCCACCCATATATTTCCCAGATATATTATTATACGCTAAATAATAAACCCCTGACGGCTTATTTGCCCGAGGTGGGAAGCATATGGGTGGCTTCCGCTTTACACTTTGACTTTAATAAATAAAATGGTGGGCCATGCGGGATTCGAACCCACGGCCTACTGATTAAGAGTCAGCCGCTCTACCAGCTGAGCTAATGGCCCACTTTTTTTGGCACGCCCGGAGGGACTTGAACCCCCAGCCTGCGATTTTGGAGACCGCCGCTCTACCAATTGAGCTACAGGCGTGTACCTAAAATTAGGTGAATGGCTGGGAGGGGAGGACTCGAACCTCCACCGGCGGATCCAGAGTCCGCTGTCCTGCCATTAGACGACCTCCCAAGACTGATAGTATTATAACATGATTTTTCTAATTAGTCAACGTCTATTCTTTTCAATATTGAAATAATTTTTCTAACGTTATATTATTTTTTAATGAACAATAGTATAATTTCAATTTTTCTGATAGTGAGATACTTCTTTTTTTCAATTCTTCTTCACCAAGCATTATAAAATCATTAAATTCACCTTTAAAGCTTATTTCTCTATTTTGAATGTGTAAAACTTTCGGCTTAAATGAAATTAAATCATCTATCCAATGTGTAACAATTATTATTGTTTTACCTGCTTTTCTTAAATTTTCAATAATCTGCCATATTTTTTTTCTACCATTATAATCAAGCCCAACAGTAGGTTCATCAAATACAATATATTTAGGATTATACGCAAGGACAGAAGCTATTGCCACTCTTCTCATTTCGCCACCTGAAAGACTAAAAGGATTTCTGGTTAAAAATTCTGGAGTTAATCCTACTATTTTTAAAATTTCCAGCAATTCATTTTTTGAAATTTCTATTCCAAAATTTTTCGGCGCATATAAAATTTCCTCTAATACTGTTGGTAAGAAAAATTGATTTTCTGGATATTGAAATACTATTCCTACATTTTTTCTTATATCCTTTATATTAACGTTTTTATCTGATGTTTTTAATCCGTCTACTATAACTTCACCATTTTTGGGTATTAATAAACCATTAATATTTTGAATAAGTGTGGTTTTACCCGAACCTGTTTTTCCAAGTAATAACCACATTTCTCCTTCATTTATTTTCCAGTTTATATTTTTTAATGCAATACTTTCAAATGGTGTCCCTTCTGCATATGTATAGTTTAAATCCCTGATTTCTATTGACATATTTTTCTCTCCATGTTTTCATATGTTCGTCCTGTATATTTTTTGACTATATTTTCAAAAGGTATTTCAACATTAAACCTTTTGCTTTCAGACCAGTTATAAAATCGTTCTCTATCACCATTAAATGCTATCTTTCCTTTTTCAAGAGCTATAATTTTTTTGACAACCTTTAAATCACTTGCATGATGAGAAGCTATTATTACAGTTTTCCCTATTGAAATCAGATTTTTTATTACTTTATATATTTCTTTTCTTCCTTCTGGATCAAGCATGGTTGTTGGTTCGTCCATTAATATATATTCAGGTTGCATGGCAACTATCGAAGCTATTGCTAATCGCTGTTTTTGACCTCCGGAAAGCGTATTTGGATCCTTTTTTTCAAGGCCTATTAATTCTGTTACTTCAAGTACCCATTTTATTCTTTTTTTCATTTCTTCTCTTTCAAGACCAAGATTTTCCAATCCAAAAGCTATATCTTCTTCTACTGTAACTCCAACTATTTGATTTTCTGGATTTTGAAATATATATCCAACATTTCTTTTTAAAAACAAAAGAGAATTTATATCATTATGATTTATTTTTGTGTTGTTATAATATATTTCACCTTTTTGTGGAATTAAAATACCACACATCATTCTTAGTAATGTAGACTTACCGCTTCCATTTGCACCAACTAACCCCACGGGAACCCGTGGTTCAAAAGAGAGAGTAAAATTATTAAATATTGTTTTATTTTCATATCCAAAAAAAAGATTTTTTACTTCTATCATTTTTCTTTCACCGATTTGTATACTCTAATTCCGCCTTTTTTGGTTAATTCAATTACATTTCCAAATACCTTTTTCATATATTCTTTTATTCTACTTCCACCTTTATTGTGAAAAGCAACAAGTTGCAATGAACCTTCATTATTTAAATGTTCATATGCTCCATCAATTAATGCCATCCATACTTTTTTCCCGGCTACAATTGGCGGATTGGAAATTATTTGATCAAATTTCTCATTCTCCCACGGCTCATATAAATATCCCTGCCTTATATCGGCAAAAACATTATTATTTTTTGCATTTATCTTTGAAAATTCAACTGCTCTTTTGTTTATATCGCTCATGTATATTTCAATATCAGGATATTCTTTTTTTAATGTAATGCCAATTACTCCATAGCCACATCCTATATCCAGTATTTTTTTTCCTTCTATTTCTGCATATTCAAGTAATACCTTTGTAGCTTTGTCTATGTCTTTTTTTCCATAAACACCTGTAGGTGCTTTAAATATATATGTGTGTCCATTTTTTAAATTGAGTTCCAATTCTTTTACCCTTAACTCAGATTCTGGATTTTCCACATAATAATGTTGAAAGGTTGTTGGTTTTTTCTTTTCAACTTTCTTTTTTTTATTTGTTTCACCATATAATTTTATTACCTGTTCCGGCGTTAAATCCCTTAAATCTTCAGGTCCAAAAATCCTCTCATTTTTTTCACGCATTAAATTATTCCTCCCGATTCTCAGTGTTAATGATTTCATTTAAATCAACTAACACTCCAAAATTGTATTTCTTTTGAAATTGATATAATGTCAACCCATTTGGAAAACTTATATAACTGCTTCCAAAATTGAAAAATATAATTATATTATTTGCATTTATCTGTACTTTATATTTTATTCCAAAAGTTATTAACAACGTATCTTCAAATGTTCCTCTAATTGCAGGTAATGTGGTAATTATATCTCCTGTTTTTATCCAGTTTAATGTTTTTAAGTTTAACTGTAAATATGCAGATACCGGATAACTATCAAGAAGAATTCCTGAATAAGCCATTATATTACCTATATTTGCCGTGGTGGTGGAATCTCGCGAAGATATTTCATTAAATGTATTGCTTATTCCTGAATAAATGTTTAAATTGTTTGTTTTTATTCCAAATGTTGCAGAGACATAATTATTTAACTGCGGATTATCGAGATTAAAATCTGCTGTAATATCAAATGTTGTTAACGATGTATTTGTAAAATACGATACACCAAAAGTGGGATATCCTCCCTTTACTTTAACGTTATTGTATGTTTCTTCAAGAAATATTCCATCTGAATATATCCCAAGATTTAACGAAAACAGATAAACAGGTATAAAGATTATAAAAAAAAGAAAAAACTTTTTATTTATATTCATAAAAATCCCCCTTATAAATAAAGATGGCTGGGCACCCCCGCGGCACACAGGAAGTACCGCTTATGGCTGCTCCCTTCCGGGCCTGACCAGGTTCGCGGGTTCCCGTTGCGCGGGACCCAGCCGATTGTAGGTCCCTAAAACCATATTATATTATAATAGAAAAATGTTACATAATCCATAAGTATTTATTAATTTCCCAATCAGTCACATTAATTGAAAATTCTTTCCACTCATGTTCCTTCATTTCAATATATTTTTCAAATATATGCTCTCCTAATACTTCTTTCATTAATTCATCTTTTTTCAATTCTTCAATTGCTTCTTTTAAATTGCCAGGAAGATGGTCTATTCCTATTTTATCCCTCTCTTCAGGTGTCATATGGTAAATATTCGATATTACAGGTTTTGGTGGTTCCAATTTTTCCTGAATACCTTCAAAACCAGCTGCAAATAAAGCTGCTAATAATAAGTATGAGTTTGCTGTTGGATCAGGGCTCCTTACTTCAATTCTGGTTCCTTTTCCTCTTGCTGCTGGAACTCTAATTAACGCACTTCTATTGCTTGGTGACCAGGCTATATTTACAGGAGCTTCATATCCCGGAACAAGACGTTTATAACTGTTAATTGTAGGATTGGCTATAGCGGTTATCGCTTTTATATGTTTTAATACACCGGCTACAAAGTATTTTAATTCATCGCTTAATTCATAATCATTTTCAGGATCAAAGAATATATTTTTTCCATCTTTAAATAAACTGAGATGTGTATGCATTCCTGAACCATTGACGCCGAAGAATGGCTTTGGCATAAATGTTGCATGTAATCCCCTTAATAATGCTATTGTTTTTACAACTAATTTAAATGTCTGTATATTATCTGCTGTTTTTAGCGCTTCATCATATGTAAAATCAATTTCATGTTGAGAAGGGGCAACCTCATGATGGGAAGCTTCAACATTTATTCCCATATCTTCCAGGGCAAGAACTATATCTTTTCTTGTTTCTTCACCCTGATCAATAGGAAGAAGATCAAAGTAACCTCCATTATCGAGGAATTGAAGGATAGGTTTATGTGTCTGAGGATCTTTGGGAAGAAGGAAGAACTCTGGTTCTGGTCCAACAAAGCCTTCATATCCATGTTCTTTTAATCTGGATAATACTTTTTTTAATCGATATCTAGGATCCCCTTCAAACGGTTTTCCATCAGCTGTATAAACGTCACATATAATTCTGGCAGATTTATACCCCTTGTCTGTCCATGGATAGATTGCAAATGTTTCCGGGTCCGGTTTTAAATACATGTCTGATTCTTCGATTCTTACAAAACCTTCAATAGATGAGCCATCAAACATCGTTCCTTTTTCAAAGGAATTTTTTAGTTCATCCCAAGGTATTTCTACATTTTTCAGCAGACCATTAATATCTGTAATCTGCAATCTGATAAACTTCACCTTTTCAGCTTCGACAATCCTTAACACATCTTCATGATTCATAAAAAAACACCCCCTATACATATTGTATAGAGGGATTATATCATAAATTTAGATTTTTTTCAATAATCAACTTTAAATTCTTTTAACCAAGTTTAATCGACTTTGAAAAATGAAATTATAGATGTAAGCTTTTCTGAACTTTTTTGTAATCTTTCTGATTGGGCTATCAGAGTATTTATTATTTGAGTTTCATTGTTTATTACTTCAGAAAATCCTAATATTTCTTTTTTCGAGCTTTCAACAAAATTGTTTAAATCATTTTTTCTTGAATCAAATGAGTTTAATATTTGATTCTGGTCTTCTATTATACTCTTTAATACATCAAATACTTTATCAAGTTCATTGGTTAATTCATTTATTTCTTTCATTCCATTTTCAAATTTCAACATTGTATTTTCAAGTGAAACAACATTTTCTTTCGATGACTGAACTTCTTCCAGTAATTTTTTCATATCTTCTGTTATTACTTTTACCTGATTCGCAATATCTATTGCTGTATCATTGGTTTCTTCAGATAAACTTCTTATTTCATCTGCAACTACAGCAAATCCTTTACCAGCTTCACCGGCTCTTGCTGCTTCTATTGCCGCATTTAATGCAAGAAGATTTGTTTGTTTTGCTATATCAGTAATTTTTACAACAAAATCTGAAATTTGATTTACCTTCACTGTAAATTCATTGAAATTCTCTGCAAGATTTAAAATTAAATTATTTATCACATTTGTTGTTTCTTTTGTATCAAAGGTCAATTTTTCTGTTACTGTATTAAATTCACTTAATTTATCAATTGTAGCTTCAATTGTATTTGCTTCGTTTGAAAGGTTTCCGCTATTTTCAAATAATACTTCTATGCTATTTTCAAGAGAATCTATAAAATCTTCGAGATTACTCATAAGGGATTGAACGCTATTTACTATGTTTTCTATTGATTCTTTTGTATGTTCAAGTTTTTCAGAGGATTCATCTATTTCATCTGAAGCTTTATTTAAGCTCTGTACATTTTCATTTAAATCCTTAAACATTTTAATTAGAAAATCCAGAGTTTCATGTATTTTATTCATCATTAACCCTATTTCATCGTTTTTCTTTTTGTGTAATTGTTTTATATTATTAAGATTCCCTTTTGAGATATTATCAAGATTATCTGCCACAAGAGATAAATCCCGAGAAAGTCTATTTCCTATTGCTATAGATGTAATTATTGAAATTACTATTATTATTAATATAATTACTGCAATAAGCTGTAAAACGTTGCTCATGTCTATTTTCAAATTGAGATCTATACTTTCTGTTTTAAATGGTGGTAATTCAAAGTCGCTTTTTAAATTAATATTGATATCTGTCTTTGTATCTATTAAATTCTTTGATATTTGAATATACATATCAGGAAGAATTTTTGATTGTGTATAATAACTTCTTGCCTTCTTTTTCAATAATGTTTCTGTAATAAACTTATTGGAATTTGAAGGTTTAAATTTTAATCCTGATGTTGGAATATTTCCAAATAGCGGATTCCCACTTTTATCATATACAACTATATATGCATTTATTAGATTTCCAAGAGAAACTATATCATTATAATCAAAAGCTCTTAATCCAACCAATATCCCAACTATTTTTTGAGTTGAAACAGGATCATAAACAGGTACTATTGATACATAATACGGTTTATTTTCAATGGTAATAATTTCATTTTTCCCAAACGAGATATTGTTTTCTATAATATTTTTACTTTCTTCTTTTACAATATTTGTTATATTTAATTTTTTTAATGTATCTTTACCCGGAGAATAGCTTTCTGCTTTTCTTTGAATTTTATATGTTGTATCTTTTATATTTATTGTAAATGCATTCTTTCTGGTAAAGACTTTTGGATTAACAAGCCACAGTTGCAATCCATCAAATTTATTTAATTCAACATATGGTTGTAAAATTTTATATCTTTCTATTATCGATATACTTCTCGAAGCTGCTTTTTCTTTTATTTTTTCACTTCTGGAAATTGCATTTAGAAAATCGCCAAGGTTTTGCGTATTTTCTTTTATTTTATTTTCAAAAACAGAAAACAATGTAGCTAATGTATTATCATAATTTTCAAGAAAATATTTTTCTATTTTTCCATTTATATCCTTTTGCAATAATTCAACCTGAGAGGTTATATCTTTATTATATTTTTCAATTTGTGTTTTTAATAAATTATTATACGATTCAAACTGTTTTTTATAACTCTCCTGTATAATATTAATCTGATTCTCAAAATTATGCGAAATAATCTTTTCCTGCTTTTTTATTGAATAGTTTAATACAAAAGAAGTTATTAATAAAGGTGTAATTGATAAAAAAACTATCAATATACCTATTTTAAAACTAAATGAATTAAACAAAGAAACCTTTTTTTCATCTTTTTGCATTTTTCCACCTCCAAAAATTTGTCAAATTATATTATACCAAATTTAATCTTATAAATATTTTAAGATTTTCATAAAAAAATATTTTCAATCGTATTTATTCTTTTATATTTTCATTCAATAACATATAATCAATGCTAATAACAAAAATTAATTAAACGGAAAACTATTATTTTAAAGAAAGAATAAAAATCAAAATAAGTATGATATAATACTAGTAGTAAAACCGGGAAGGAGGACTTAATAGAATGACTGAATTTAAAAGAAATGAAAATCTTGAAGTAAAAAATATGTCCAATACACCATCACCAAACAAAAAGAATAAATCCAATATTGAGGAAAACAAAAATTTCACAAAACTCCTCAGGTTTATGTTGTTTCTAAATATATTATTTATAGGAATTATTATTTATGTAATTTCCATACGTTATAAAAATGAAGCCATAATTTTAGAGCGTTTAAATAATATAGAATATAATCTTTCTTCTCTTGGAACACTAAACACAAATTTAGAAAAATTAAATAATAACTTCCAAATACTTGATATAATAAATTCTAATGTAAGGAAAATTCCTGATATAGAACTCGATCTCGCCGAAACAAAGGATACTTTAAAATCATTAGACACAAAAGCTTTAAATAATACTATCGATAGATTGGAAAATGCTTTAAAAAATCTTGAAAAAATTGAAATTAAACCAGTTAATATTGATTATAATTCTTTAAAAGAGGATATTGTTACTTCAATAAAAGATGAATTGCAAAAAAAATTCTCAACACTTGAAAGCACTCAAATAATTAATAATATGAATAAAAATACCTCTGAACCTGTAATTTCCAAAGAATTTAATTCAAAGATTGAAAGTATTGAGGAAAAATTAAACCAGATTAATTATCTTATTTCTGATCTTAATAAAAAACAAAAAGAACAGGACATTTTAATTTCTAAAATTGCATCTTCCATTATCAATATTACAAAGAATTCTAAAAATGATGACTTTTATGCTCAATATATTAATAAATTAAATATTTTCGATTCTAAAATAGAACAGCTTTCAAAGAATTTTGAAAGTTTATCAAGTGATAATAATGAAATTTTATCCAACATAAAAAATCTCAATAATAAAATCAATTCCAGTTTTATTAATAAAAATGATTTTATAACTCTAAAAAAATCATTTGAGAATATTGATAAAAAAATAAATTCTCTTGAAACCTCTTTAAAGATTAACAATTCAAATATTAATAAACTCGTAAAAGACATAAAGAATATAAACGCTGAAATTTCCGGAATTCAGTCATATTTCTCAAAAATACAAATGGATATAACAAAGGAAATTAAAAATTCCGAAAAGAAAATGCTTATTATAGACGAAATTAAAAACCTTAATAAATTTATTGATAGTGATGATTTTAAATTAATAAATATGGTTGAAGGATATAATGAAATATGGAATTATATACAAAAAGGACAACTTTCGAATGATCAAACTCTCAATACAGAATTTTCAAAGTTAACAGAAAAGGTATTTGATAAGTTTATAGAAATAGTAAAGATTGAGTATGAAGATTTAAATTCAAGAAGATACAATATAAACTTCCAGAAAGATATCAAATACATTAATTATTCGTTTAATAAACTTATTAAAAACCCCTTTAATGAAAAGAAATACAATATATTAAAAGACGAAATTAAAAAATTAAATATTCTTGAAAGCAAAAGAATTGAAGAGTATAATAATAACGCAAAATTGAAAATAAAAGAATATCTTGACTTATTTAAAAATAAGGTTATTATTAAAGATGAAATTATAAAAAGTTTTAAAGAAAAAATTCTTACCATTGACCCTGAATTGTTATATCCTGAAATTAAAAAGGAATATCAACAGGTTATAACAGCTACAAAGGATATTTTAAAAGAAAAATATATCTGGTGATAAAAAAGAGGTGCTTCTTAAAAAAGCACCTCTTTAATTAATTATTATTCCTGTACTTCAAATAAGTCTTTACCTACACCACACATTGGACATACCCAATCTTCTGGTAAATCTTCAAATGATGTTCCTGCTGGAATACCTGCTGTTGGATCTCCTTCTTCTGGATCGTAAATATATCCACAAACTGTACATACATATTTTTTCATAATCCCGCCTCCTAATTAGTTATAAAATTGTAATTAATACAAATTTATTATATCCTATTTTCTCCAAAAAGTCAAGAGGTATCATGTTAAAATTGGATAAATTTTATCTGTTTTATATTCCTTTGAATACTGGTGGTTCTGAAATGTATTTCCCTCTAAAGGTATCTTCTTTTAAAAGTAATGCTGAATCAAGATCATGATACACAAAAGCTCCTGTTCCAAGCGCAAAATTAACGCTTTGATTAATTCCAACACTTGATTCACCCATACAACCTATCATTAATTGTAAATGAGCAGATTTTACCATTTCAACTATAGCTAAAGCATCGGAAATACCTGATTTCATTAATTTAATGTTTATAAAGTCTACAGCTTCCATTTTTATTAATCTCATAATATCATATTTAGTTTTTGCACTCTCATCTGCACCAACAGGAAATGGACAATTGTATCTTACAAATTTTAATCCTTCAAAATCGGTAGCCTTTACTGGTTGTTCCAATAACCCTAAATCTATCCCTTTTGAATATAATACCTTTGCAAATTCAATAGCCTCTTTTGGTGTATAACCCATATTTGCGTCAACTATATATTTTGCTCCACTGGTTAATTTAGCTATTTCTTCAACAGCTTCTATATCTTTCTTTAAATCTTCACCTACCTTTATTTTTATTACCCTATGACCGGCATTATATATTTCAACAGCATCTCTAACCATATTTTCGACTGTATCTATACTTACAGTTTTATCAATTTCAATCTCTGTTCTTGCACCACCTAAGATTTGATAAACTGGAACATTTATTTCTTCTGAAAATGCATCAAGTGTAGCGTATTGGACAGCAGCTTTAATACTTGGAGATGCAAAGTATTTGTCCATTAAATCAAATATCTGTCTGTAATTTCTAACTTCCATACCTACTAATAATTCATTTATAGAAGATTCCAAAGCATATAACGCTTCAACCTTTTCACCATTTACCCTAAATGAGGGTGAAGCCTCGCCATATCCTTTTGCACCATCTTCCGTTTCTAAAACAACTTCTATATTTGTTGCATAATTTGAAATGCTACCTGTAACATGAAATGGTTTATGAAACTCGTATTTTTTTACTTCAAATGTAATTTTTTTTATTTTACTCATTTTTCTCCCCCCTTTTAAATTCTATGACCTCAATTTTATATTCATAATTATTTGAATAAATATTTTCAACTTCCGTTTCTAATTCCCCCACCTGATTATCATATGGATCGCTTCTATAATACTTTTTATTTTCAAAGTCTTCATAATAATCATTATTTGCAACCATCCTAAAACCATCAAGATTTCCAAAGTAAAACTCTCTATATTCAGGGATATTTCGTCTTGCTCCCCCAAAAGACAAATCTGCTGGTAACCAGCCATATGGTTCAACATAAAATAATGCCCAATCATGCGGAGATGCAAAATATTTATTTATATACCAACCTGACTGCCATCGTGCTGGAACTCCAGCTATTCTACAAAGGGTGATAAACAGTAATGCCTGAAAACCACAATCACCTTTTAGATTTGTTGCCACAAATTGAGGAATATTTTCATATATGCTATATGGTTTTACATATGAATAATTTACATTTAATGTAATCCAGTCATATATTTTTTTAGCTTTTAGATATGGATTTTTCTCGTCTCCAATAATATCCTTAGTAAGTTTTTTTAAATAATATGTATATAAAATATGTGGTGGCTTCTCTTCAAGAAATTTTTTATATTCCGCAGGATAACCTTCTTTTACTTTTTCAGGATCGATATTATTTATCAGTTCTGAAATTTCATATTCAAATTCAACAAAAAAATCTTTTTGATTTTTTGTCAGATCTTCAAAATATATTGTTTTTTGAAGATTTTTATTAAAAACTTTATACTCTTCGTGACTTGTTTCAAGAATTTTTACATTTTTTACCTGGAATTTTTCATCTGGTAAAGGTAACCATGCTTTTATTATATCACCTTTAATATTTTCATATATAGGAGAAATTTTAATTTTTGCTCTAACATTATATTTTTTAGCAGGTGAATTTTCTTTTATAATTTCGTCCAATCTACTATGAAGCAATTCCCGCGCTTTTAAGGAACTTTCATCATTTTTCACAAACTTTTTATACTTCTCAAATTTAAACCCTATATTATATGCAAATCTTTTTTCAAAATATGCTTTCCCATCAATTATAATATAATCCAATTCCCCTTTTTGAAACAATTCTTCAAATCCTATATCTTTAAATCCTCTAATTCTTTCTTTTGCAATTTTACGTGCCTCTTCTATTGTATATGGATAATCAAGTATTAATCTGTTTATTCTTTCTTTTTCATAATTTAACCGTTTACGCAATAAATCTGGCAAGTCTCTTTCAAGCATTTTATTAATTAAATACAACGCATTTCCAATATTACCTACACTTAATTCCCTTTTTATATCTTCTGGTACCCCGACGCTCAAGAATTCCATTTTATCCCCCCTCGTATAAGTTTATGCACAACATAAAGTTTGTTATGCTAATTATTTTGATTTTATCACATAAAAATATAAAATTCAACTTTTGTTAATATAGCTTTTCGAAGAAAAATGTATTAATTTTGAGGTATAATATAATTATCTACAATAAATATATATTATCAGAAAATATAACTTTCTATAATGAGAGGTGATTTTATGATTAATATTATCTGGGATGAAAGATTGATGGAATATGATTTTGGTCCCGGTCATCCTTTGAGAAGCATCAGGTGCAAAAAAGGTATTGAAAGACTAAAAAAAGAGGAAGATTTGGAATATAATTTAATTTCTCCAGAATACGCAGAAAAAGAGGAATTAGCTTTATTCCACACTTTAGATTATATAAAAAGTATTGAAGAAAATATTGGCGGTTCTGCTGAAACACCTGTAAAAAACATGTATAATCCTGCAAGGCTTTCTGTTGGCGCAACATTAACAGCAATAAATTCAATTACTGATGATGCAAGAATTTCTGTTAACCTCTGTGGAGGTTGGCATCACGCTTTTGAAAATAGAGCAAGAGGGTTCTGTATTTTCAATGATGTTGTTATTGGCGCTAAATATGCTCAAAAGAAAGGATTTTCAAAAGTTATGATAATTGATTGGGATGTTCATCATGGCGATGGAACACAACGAGCTTTTTTAAACGATGATTCTGTGTATACCATATCTATCCATCAGGATCCTTCTACACAATATCCATATGTAAGCGGATTTACTTCTGAAAATAAAAAAACAAACCTTAATATTCCAATAACTCCTGGTGAATCCGAACAGGAAATTATGACAAGGGTTTTATCCACAATTCCAAATGAAATTAGATTCTTTAAACCGGAAATGCTTATAATTCAAATGGGTGTAGATGGTGATATGTATGATCCAATGTCATCAATAAACCTTAGCGAAAGGTTTTATAAATCCATATCAGTTGTACTGGCAAGATGTGCAAAGAAAAATAAATTTCCTGTAATCTTATTAGGCGGCGGAGGATTTAACTTTCCGAGAACTGCAGAATTATGGACATTAATTGTCAAAACTTTTTATGAAAATGTGAAATAAAAATAGCGGGAGTAAATCCCGCTATTTTGCTGATAATATGTTTTCTATTGCTTCTATTAACTTTTTTTCTTTAATAGGAATAACAAGAAAATCCTTTGCACCGTTTTTTATTGCTTCGGTAACGTATTTCTTTTCACTTGAAGATGATGTAACTATAATATTCGCCGATGGATCATTCTCAAGTATAAATGTCATAGCTTCTATACCATTCATAACAGGCATCATAAGATTCATTAAAACTATATCTGGCATTGTTTTAAAATACTCTTTTACAGCTTCTTTTCCATTTTCTGCTTCTCCAACAACCATATATCCCAGATTTTCAAGCATATCCTTTAAAATAATCCTATCAAATTTTGAATCATCTACAACCAGCACAGTTACCGGCATACTTCTCACCAACCTCACATAAGACTTTCAAATAGATTTACCTGATTTCTTTCTGGCAATCCTTTTAATATACCCATTTTTTTAAATGTTTCAACAGTTGTTTTATTTATTCCTGTTCTATTTAACAAATCCTCAATTGAAAGAAATTTCCTTTCTTCTCTTGCTTTTACAATACTAATTGCAGCTTTTTCTCCAAGATTTGGTATTTTAATAAACGGAATTCTTAATTTATTACCTTCTATAATAAAGTTTTTTGCATCTGATTTATATATATCTGGCGGTAAAAAGTCAAAACCTCTTAATATCATTTCATATGCCAATTCAAGCACAGTTAATTCATTTTTTTCCTTTACATCAAGTGACTTTGATGCCTTTAATTCAAAGATTCTTCCCTTAATTGCTGGTTTTCCTCTTAAAATAATAGCGGTATTAAATTCATCACCTTTAACAGAAAAGTATGTTGCATAAAAAGCAAGTGGATAATGCACTTTAAAATATGCAATTCTGAACGCCATACTTACATATGCCGCAGCGTGCGCTTTAGGGAAAAGATACTTTATTTTTTTACATGAACCTATAAACCATTCAGGCACTTTGTTTTTTACCATGGCCTCTTCATCTTCCGGAGCTAATCCTTTTCCCTTTCTAACCTTTTCCATAATGAAGAATGAGTGTTTTTTATCTAACCCTTTCTGTATTAAATAATTCATAATATCATCACGACAGGCAATAACTTCATCAACTGTAGCTTTTTTAGCAACAATTAAATCTCTTGCATTGTTAAGCCATACATCTGTTCCGTGGGAAAGTCCTGAAATTCGAACCAAAGCTGCAAATGTTTTGGGTTTTGTTTCTTCTAACATTCCCCTAACAAATTGTGTTCCAAATTCCGGTATTCCCAATGTCCCTACTGTTGTTTTCAATTCACTTTTCAAATCTATTCCCAGTGCTTTTGTTGAAGAAAAAATAGACATAGTTTCTTTGTCATCCATTTTTATATTAAAATATTCAACACCAGTGAGATCACTGAGCATTTTTAAAAATGTAGGATCATCGTGCCCAAGTGCATCGAGTTTTACAAGATCATCGTGGATAACATGATAATCAAAATGCGTTGTCATTGTATTTGCTTTTTTATCGTTTGCTGGATATTGAACAGGTGTAAAATCATATACATCCATATTTTTTGGAACTATCATTAAACCACCTGGATGCTGACCTGTGGTTCTTCTTGCACCTTCAATTTTTTTTGCAATTCTTAAAATTTCTGAATTTCTCATTCCAGGTGCAAATTCTTCAGCATATTTTTTTACATATCCATATGCAGTTTTTTCTGCAACAGTAGATATAGTACCAGCTCTAAATACATGTTCAGAACCAAATAACTCTTCAATAAACTTATGTGCTCTTGATTGATATTCGCCAGAAAAATTCAAATCAATATCAGGAACTTTGTCACCTTCAAATCCCATGAATGTTTCAAAAGGTATATCCTGACCATTTTTCTTCATTTCAATTCCACAATGTGGACACTTTTTATCAGGCAAATCATATCCCGAATCATAAGAACCGTCTGTAATAAATTCGCTATATTTACATTTAGGACATACATAATGTGGTGGCAAAGGATTAACTTCTGTAATCCCCATCATTGTTGCTACAAGAGATGATCCTACAGATCCCCTTGACCCAACAAGATAACCATCATCATTGGATTTTTTTACAATTTTCTGGGCCATTAAGTATAAAACTGCATAACCATGATTTATAATAGAATTTAATTCTCTTTCAATACGCGCTTTTACTATTTCCGGAAGAGGATCTCCGTATATTTCCTTTGCTTTTTCCCAGCTCATTTGTCTTACTGTATCATCTGCACCCTCAATAATTGGCGGATGCAGCTTTCCTTCAAGCGGCTGTATTTCTTCTATTAAATCCGCAATTTTATTTGTATTTTCAATAACAATTTCTTTTGCTATATTTTCATCTTCAAATATTTCGTATGCTGCATCTAACATTTCTTTTGTTGTTCTAAAGTATTTATTGGAATTATATACATGCTTTTTCTGTCCTTTAGTGGCAGAGCCGATTATTAACGCATCTCTTATTTTTTTATCCTCTTTATTTAGATAATGCGCATTAGATGTCATAACAACAGGTATATTAAAATCTTTCGCACTATTATATATTACCCTATAAAATTCCTTTATCTGTTCTTTATCAACATTTTTATGTTCTATACTGTCAAGAGGTTGTATTTCTATATAATCATACATACTAATCAACGAATTTATTTCATCCTGTGAAGCTCCTCTTGAATATTCTTCATAAATAAGGTTTTTTGTACAGCCACTACCTATTAAAAGCCCTTCTCTATTTTCAAGTAACTCACTTAATAAAACTGTGGTATCCCTATAAAAATATTCTGTATGTGCTTTAGAAACTAATTTATATAAATTTTTCAAACCTATTCTATTTTTTACCAACACAGTAGCATGATGCTTTCTTAACTTTTTAAAATCAATCATTTTTTCAAGATTCATTAAGGAATTTATTTCTTTTATTCCTCTTCCTCTGGCTTTTTCAAGGAGTTTTAAAAATACCTTGGCTGTTATTTTAGCATCTTCATGAGCTCTATGATGTTCAAAATTTTCCAGGCCCAAAGACTTAACCACTTTATCAAGTGAATGCCCACCTTTAAGATTTAACAAAGCTCTCGCCATAGCCAATGTGTCTATATACGGTTTTACAAGATCTATATCCATTATTTCTTTTACCCATCTTCTTAAAAACCTGTAGTCAAAATTGGCATTATGAGCAACTAAAATGCTATCTCCTATAAAATCCATAAATTCTGGGAGAACATCGGATATATCCGGTGCGTCTTCCAGCATTTCATTGGTTATTCCTGTTATTTGTTGAATCTTCAAAGGAACAGGTTTTGATGGTTTTATAAGTTTATGGAAAATATCTGTAATTTGTCCATTCTCAATCTTTACAGCACCAATTTCTATTATTTCTTCTGCATTTGGATCAAAACCGGTAGTTTCAAAGTCAAATACAACAAAATCTGCATCAAATCCATATTCTTTATCTAAATTATATGCAATTGAAACCTTGTTATTTACAACATTAATTTCACAACCAAAAATTGGTTTTATACCCTTCTTTTTAGCAATGCTATAAAACGTTGGTATTGATTGAACAACTTCATGATCAGTAATCGCAACAGCTTTATGCCCCCACTTAGCTGCTGTTGAAACTAACTCTTCTACATCAAGAACCGAATCAAGAGCACTAAACTTAGAGTGCGCATGTAATTCCACTCTTTTTTCTTCACAATCATCTATTCTTTCTTTTGTTTCTGTTTTTAGTATATTAAAAGGTATTATTACATATTCTTTCTGAAATTCATCATATTGTATCTTACCTTCAACCTTTATGCTATCTCCTACAGATATTTCATTATTTACTTTTTCAGCATTATTTTTAAACGATTTGATTGTTATTGAATCCCTATTATCAGTAATATATAAAGTAACAATAATTGCCCTGTCGTTAAATTCTTTGAAAAACACCTTTCCTTCAACTACAACATTAGATGTATGATACATTACTTCATTTAATTTATCAATAGGCACAGATACCTTCTTAAAATAAGAACCTATAATCACTTTGTCTTTTTCATTATCTTCATTTTTTATATTATCTGAAAATTCATTATTAACTACAGCCTGAGGCACTGTATTTACAGGTATATGCTCATTATTATATTCATTATTGTGATAATCAAAATCATTTTCGTCAGATAATTCATTATAATCTATGTTTAAGGATTCATCGTAAATAAACTCATATTCTGGTAAATACCCCAATGTCCTCGAAACAATATTTTCTACATTTTTTCTATATTTTCTAACTCTATCAAATGCAAATTTATTAGCCACTCTAAATACAAGGGAATTATTTTCTATATCTGGAACTATAAACCTTAAATAATTTTCTTCACTATTACCGGCAATTAGGTCCAGCCATTTTTCTAATATATACGCTGGTTCCTTCTTATTAAGAAGTTTTATTTTAACAGGTTTCTTTGATAGTCTTGAAAAGAAACGCTTATATAATCTTTCTTCTGATTCGCTAAGTGGATCAAATAACTTTAAAATTAAATATGAATCTTCTTCAATTTCACCATCAAAATCAAAAGGATAAAATCCCAATTTAGAAATAACATATTCAGAAATTTTCACGGAGTACCCTCCATATTATTTTTTTATTTTTTATATTTTTTTCATTGCCTGAGTAGCTGCAACTAAATCAATATCCCAAACTGGTGAGAACGGTGGTGAATATGCTAAGTCCATATTTCTTAACATATCAACTGTACCGTTATTATATATTAATGAAGTTATTGCATTTAATCTTGGATGAATTTCGCCACCTACAAATTGAGCGCCTAAAATCCTTCCTGTTTTCTTTTCGAAAACCAATTTCATTAATATTTTCTTTGAACCTTTATAATAATGTGCTTTACTACCTGATTTTATAACAACTGCTTCAGCATCAAATCCTTTTTCAAGCGCTTCTTTAAGTGTTAAACCTGTCTTTGCATACTCAATATCTTCAAATTTAGTAATTAATGAACCAACAACACCTATAAATGAGTCATTGCCTCCTGAAATATTTTTACCTGCAATTCTTCCCTGTTTATTAGCTGTTGTTCCAAGTGGAATATATACATTTTCATTTGTTATAAAATGATTTACAGTTGCACAATCTCCTGCGCTATATACGTCTTTTATATTGGTTTCCATTTTGTTATTAACTATAATAGCACCATTTTTAGCCATTTCCAATCCTTTACCCTGTAAAAATGCCGTATTTGGTCTAACTCCAATTGAAACAATTACCATATCTGCTTCATATGTATTTTCATCGGTTAATACTTTAAATTTACCGTTTTCTTTTATAATATCTTTTGCAAAGGTATTAAATACAAGTTTTACACCTTTTGATTCAATTGCTGTTTTAAACTCTTCATGAATTTCTGGCTCAATACTTCCCAATAAATGATCCATTCCTTCAATTATTGTAATTTCTATACCATGTGATTTTAAAGCTTCTGCTGTTTCAACACCTATAAATCCTCCACCAATAACAATTGCCGTTTCTGGACTTTTTTCATTTATAAATTTTAAAATTGAAGCTGCATCATCAGGATTTCTTAATTTAAATATTCCTTCTTCTCCCCATGCTTTAAAATCAGGAATTATTGGTGAAGCACCTGTTGAAATAACCAGCTTTTTATATGAAACCTCTTTTTCTTCATCACCTGATTTTACATATAAAATCTTATTTGAAAAATCAACTTCATATACTTCATGATTTACAAATACATCTGCACCTTTTTTTTCTTTAAATGTTTCTGGTGTTAAAGCTATTACTGCTTCTGGAGATTTTACGTCGCCACTAATTACATATGGCAATCCACATCCACCATATGAAATATATGGTTCTTTTTGAAATATAGCAATTTTTAAGTCTTTATTACCTCTTTTTGCACTTGCAGCGGCACTTGTTCCAGCTGCTACTCCTCCAATAATTACAACATCATATTCCTGTTTTACCATTGCAACAACCTCCTATAGTCATTTTATTTTTAATTATTTATTTACTTTAATAAATCATAATACGATAAAAGAGAAAGATATATTGAATATGTAAGATATACAATACTCGGAATATAAAATAACTTATTTTTACCAAGCGTTGTATTTCCAAATAACGATATACCAAACCATTGAATTCCGCTTTTCGATATCAAATAAACAATAGAAAAAATCATCAATAACGAAACTATAAACTTTAAAATACAGGTTATTCTATACCATTTTAAAGATTCTTTTAAATAATAAATAGCATTAAATTGTTCAATTATACTATATAATAAAAACAATATACCCAGAATCATTATCCCTTTTGTTTCAAAAGAAAAATGCGTTCCAAGCATACTTTGAAGTAATTCTTTTTCAAAATTTATAAAAAGAATTATTGAAATTAAAAACAACGAAATTAAAAAATTAAAGCTGGAAAATACAATTTTCAACCATCCAACTCCAGCATTTGAGGAAAACGAAAGTTTTTTTAATTCCTTATGAATTTTTTCTTCATCGCTTTTTTGTGCTTTTATTGTTTTTAAATGTTCGGATAAAGTATTTCTTTTCTTTTTTATGGGTTTTTTTTCCGGTCTAATTTTTAAAGTTGCCATTATAACCTCCAGATACTATACATATTAAAATATTTTAGAAAATCGTTGAGCCCTTGTGGCATCTATAAAGCAAAAACGGATTAAATTTGGTTGGTTAAATTCCTTTGAAAAATCTTCAATAGCCTTTTTATAAACATCGCAGGCTTTATCAAAAGGATATCCAAAAATACCTGAACTTATCGCAGGAAATGATATGGATTTTATATTTAACTCATTGGCTTTTTTTAACGAATTATATATTGCATTATATAATAATTCTTCTTCATTTTCATTGCCGTCATGCCATACCGGTCCAACAGCATGAATTACATATTTTGCCTTTAAATTACCACCTGAAGTTACTCCAACATTTCCAGTTTTAATTATACCATTCTTTTTTACCAATTCATCGCTTTCTTTTTGAATAATATATCCTCCTGCTCTCACAATTGCTGCTGCAACCCCGCCACCATGTGAAAGATAAGAATTAGCTGCATTAACAATTGCATCTACATCTTCTTTTGTTAAATCACCAACAACAATCTGAAATTGAATACTATTTATTTTTTTCTCAAAGATAACTTTATTCATACTTATCACTCCCATAACAAGAGTTATATTAATTATACATATATAGAATAAAAGTTATTTTACTAAAATATTATATCATAGAAAAATGAACTAAATAAAAAAGCCAACCCTGAGGTTGACTTTAATTAATTTTTGAAGATTAGCAATCAAGGTTTGAGTGTTTTTAATTATTGGACAACCTAATTCATTTTTATAATATTTAAAAGAAAAATATTAAATATGCTGTTCCGAGGATTAAAGGTATCAAAACTGGAAGCACAGACATTTTCATATATTCGGCAAAGGTTATGGTTTTCTGGTAGTTTTTTTCTAATAATGAAACACCTACAAGATTTTGTACTGCTCCAAGCGGTGTTAGGTTTGTTCCAAGGTTTGCCCCTATTGCATATGCATACCACAAATCAAATGGCGCTCCATTCATTACAAGTAATTTTATAACAGGTGCCATAATTAATGTCCCTGGAACTGCACTTAAAAACGGAATAGTAAACGCTGAAATCCATGCTATAACTATCATTAATACTTTTGGTGTTCCCATTAACGGATCAAATAAATGTGCAATTGCCTGAGTAACACCAATCTCTTCAAGAGAATAAGCTATAGTAAATAATCCTGCATAAAAGAACATTGTGTCCCAATCTAAATCTTTTGACATACTTTCAAAATCTTTTTGGGTTAATAACATCAATGTCAATGCACCAATAACAGCAATTAATGCAAGATCTATATTTATAGCTGAGTGAAACATAAACCCTGCCAGAACTATTGCAAAAACAATAATCCCCTTATACATTAATGATTTATTTTCAATTGCTTTTGTAGGATCAATAGTTGAAAGCTTTTCTTTTAATCTCTGATTATACACCTTTGAATCCACTTTATTTGTAACCTTAAATATAAATAATACACTTAAGAACGAAATAGCTGTTATTGGAAGCATTTTACCTAAAAACGTGGCGAAATCCAATTCACCAATTGATCCAAGAACAATATTTAAAGGACTACCTATCAATGTGCTCATACCGCCAATATTATCTATATAAATGGATAACATTAAAAATGGTATGGGGTTAACTTCTAAAGTATCAGCAATCAAGAAGATAATTGGAGCCATAAGCATAATGGTTATAAGATTATCAAGAAAAGCAGAAAATAAAGCTATAACAAGCATAATAAGAAAAATAACAACCCAGAATTTATACCTGCTCATTTTTATGGCATTAATTGCAACAAATGTAAAAAAACCACTTTCTTTTAAAATTTCTACAATAATCATCATACCAAGTAAAATACCAAGTGTTTCAAAACTAACTATGTTACCAACATTTTCAAATTCAAGTCCTTCAACAGGTTTTAATATAAATAATAACGTTCCAAAGAAAAAAGTAATAATCGATTTTTTTACATTTCTTGCAAAAATAATAAAATAATACGCCACAATAGTGATTCCCAAGACCAAGAGCTCTGACATCATATCGCCTCCAATTGATAGAATAGTCTATCGTAATTAAACTCCTTTATTTTAAAATATACTTGAAATATTTTTTAAGGTTTAAAAACGTTTTTATAAGTAGAATTGGATAAATTTTATCATATATTATTTTTTTTGATATTTTTGTATGTTAAACACAAATTTTACTGAAAGAACTTCATAATTTTCATAAAATGTGTTAGAATTAATAGTGATTCGCAAAACGGAGGTGATAATATGTTTGATAATTTTACAGATAGAGCTGCAAAAGTATTTATCGAAGCACAAAATGAAGCAAGATTTATGGGCCATCCATATGTTGGAACTGAACATTTATTACTTGGCTTATTAAAAGTTGGAGGAAAATATCTTTCTCAAATATTCTCATATTACAATCTTACATATGGAAAAATAAAAGCCGAAATAACTAATATCGTTGGTGTAAATGCTACTCATAATATTGTTGGCGCTTCACCACAGCCAACTCCAAGAGCAAAAAGAATTATTGAATTAGCATACGATGAATCAGAAATCTTAGGAACAACGCAAATTGATGCTGAACATCTATTACTTGGCATTTGTAGAGAAGGCGAAGGTATTGCTGCACATGTTTTAAGAAGAATAGGCATAAATCTTGTTGAAATGAGAAAAAAACTTGCCGATTTAATGATGAATAAAGAAAAAAACGAAGAAACTGATATTACTATGTTTGAAGAAGAAAATGAAGAAAAATTAAGACAAAAGCAAAATGCCATAAAACAATTAGAAGGATATGGTTCTGATCTCACCGAAAAAGCTGCTAAAAATCTGCTCGATCCTATTATAGGAAGAGAAGTTGAAATTAGAAGAGTAATGGAAATTCTTGCAAGGAGAAAAAAGAACAACCCTGTTTTAATTGGTGAAGCTGGTGTGGGAAAAAGTGCAATAGTTGAAGGATTAGCCGAAAGGATTGTAAAAGGGGATGTTCCAGAAGTATTAAAAAATAAAAGTATTTTCTCGCTTGATTTAACCTCACTTGTTGCTGGAACAAAATACCGTGGAGAATTTGAAAAAAGAATGAAAAAATTAATGCAAATTCTTGAAAAAAATAAAGACATAATCTTATTTATAGACGAATTGCATATGATAGTTGAAGCTGGAGCTGCAGAAGGATCTTCAATGGACGCTGCAAATGTTTTAAAACCAGCTTTAGCAAGTGGAGATATAACTATAATCGGTGCAACCACACCTTCAGAGTATAGAAAATTTATAGAAAAAGATCCTGCATTGGAAAGAAGATTCCAGAAAATATATGTAAATGAACCAACATATGAAGAAGCAATTGAAATCTTAAAAGGAATAAAATCAAAATACGAAGAACATCATAAGGTAAAATATACAAATGAAGCAATTGAAGCTGCTGTAAATCTTTCACTAAGGTATATTACAGATAGATTTTTACCGGATAAAGCTGTTGATTTAATAGATGAAGCTGGTGCACGATCCAGATTAAATGCTTTAACATTACCAGCAAATCTTAAAAAGATGCTAAATAAAATTTCTGAGCTTGAAAACAAAAAAGATTATTACGCTCAAAATGATGAGTATGACAAAATAGAAGAAATAAAAACAGAATTGGTAAAATTAAAATCAAAATACAAAAAGAAATATAAAGAATGGCGCGAAAAAGCCGAAAAGGAAATTATAGAAATCACAGATGAACATATATCTGAAGTTGTTTCTGATTGGACTGGCGTTCCACTTAAAAAGCTTGAAATGTCTGAAATGGAAAGATTGCTTAATCTTGAAGCTGTATTACACGAAAGAGTTATTGGTCAGGATGATGCAATAAAAGCCGTTTCCAAGGCAATTAGAAGAGCAAGAAGCGGAATCAAAGATCCAAAAAGACCAACAGGAGTATTTTTATTCCTTGGACCAACAGGAGTTGGTAAAACAGAATTGGCAAAAACAATTGCTGAATATCTTTTCGGAGATGAAAAGGCACTTGTTAGAATTGATATGTCTGAATACATGGAAAAATTCAATGTTTCAAGACTTGTTGGAGCACCTCCAGGATATGTTGGATATGAAGAAGGAGGTCAGCTTACAGAGGCTGTAAGAAGAAGACCATATTCTGTAATACTTCTTGACGAAATAGAAAAGGCACATCCTGATGTATATAACTTATTATTACAGATAATGGATGATGGAAGATTAACTGATTCACAGGGAAGAATTGTGGACTTTAGAAACTCTATAATTATCATGACAAGTAATCTTGGAAGTGAATCAATTAATAAATCAAAACGTTCAATGGGATTTGTCGATGAAGAATCAGAAGAGAAAAAATACAAAGAAATAAAACTATCTGTAATGGAAGAAGTTAGAAAAGCCTTTAAACCTGAATTCTTAAACAGACTTGATGAAACAGTAGTATTCCATCCATTAACCAAAGAACATATGAAAGAAATTATAAAAATTCAATTAAATGATCTTGAAAAAAGACTTAAAGAAAAGGACTTACACATTAAAATAAAAGATTCAGCTGTAGAATTATTAATTGAAAAAGGATTCGATCCTATCTTTGGCGCAAGACCTCTAAAAAGAGCCATTCAAAGATATCTTGAAGATCCGCTTTCAGAAGAAATATTAAGAGGAAGATTTAAAGAAGGAGACAAAATAATAATAGATACTAAAAACGGCGAAATACACTTTAAAAAAGGACGAAGTTCTAAACCAAAACAGAAGGTGTCATAATGAGTAAAAAGAGACAAAATTACTTTGTTTGTTCTAATTGTGGATACGAATCAACAAAATGGTTTGCAAAATGTCCTTCATGTAATGAATGGAATACCGCGGTAGAATTTACCGCGGATCTTTTTGATGATAAAGCAAACATAAACATAAAAACAGAACCAACAGAATTGCTATTTTTAGACGATGAAATAAACGAACCGGAAAAATTAAAAACAGGATTCAAAGAATTAGACGAAGTCTTAAATGGCGGTTTTGTTGAAAGTGGTGTATATCTATTAGCCGGTGAACCTGGCATAGGAAAAAGCACTTTACTTACACAAATATCCTCATCTGTTGGTAGTGAAAATATGGTAATATACGTTTCCGGAGAAGAATCTGCAGAACAGGTATTTCAGCGATTTAAACGACTGGGAATAAAAAAAGATGGAAGTAAAATTGGCTTAATCTTTGAAAATTCACTTGAACGGATAATATCTGTAATTGAAAAATTAGAAGAAAAACCAACTATGTTAATAATAGATTCAATACAAACATTAAAATCAGAAAATTTTTCTTCTTTTGCCGGGAGTATTCTTCAGGTAAAAGAAGTTACACGTTATTTATCCGAATATTGTAAAAAGAAGGGCATCACGCTTATAATAGTGGGCCATGTAACAAAAGGCGGCATTATCGCCGGACCAAAGGTTTTAGAACATATGGTTGATGCTGTTTTACAATTTGAACTGGAAAAAACTTCTGGTTTAAGAATGCTTAGAATTTTAAAAAACAGATATGGTCCCACTGACGAACTATTAATGTTTGAAATGACACAAAAAGGATTAATTCCAATATCTGAATATACAAATTATTTTCTTAAAGATTATAAAACTGCTTCTGGAAATGTTTTGACAATTGTAAAGGAAGGAAGCAAATTAATTCCAATAGAAATACAGGCACTGGTTAGCAAACCTGTATATGGAAACCCAAGGCGTGTAACCTCAGGTGCCCCTTTAGATAGACTACTAATGATTATAGCAGTTTTAAGCAAGAGATTGAGGCTTCCAATTGAATCAAAAGATATATTTTTAAGTACATCGGGAGGATTTAAAATTTCCGATACTTCAAGTGATTTAGCAATTGCATACGCATTGCTTTCTTCGCTATTTGATATATCAACTGGCGGTTCTATTGTTGTAATGGGAGAAATAGGACTTGATGGAAATATAAGAAATATAAACAATCTTGAAAAAAGAATTGAATTTTCAAAAAAATTAGGAATTGATTATATTGTAATACCAAATTCTAAGAAGATTAAAAATAATGAACACATAAAAATTTCAAATCTCAGTGAATTAGTAAAAAGATTCTTTGCATAAGGCAGGTGATATAATGACTCCAAAAAACGACATTACAGACATACTTTCATTACTTGCTCCTGGTAAAAAATTAAGGGATGGAATAGACCTTATAATTTCAGCTAATTTAGGAGCCCTAATTTTCTTAACTGATAATGCAGAAGAACATTTAAGCAAAGGATTAATCCAGCTTGGTTTTGTTATAGATACAGAATTTGAGCCGGAGAGAATGTATGAACTTGCAAAAATGGATGGAGCAATTGTTTTAAATAAAGATGCCACAAAAATCTTATATGCAAATGCTCAATTAAATCCTTCAAGTAATATTCCGAGTTTTCAAACTGGCATGAGGCATAGAACGGCAGAAAGAATGGCAAAACAAACAGATGAAATACTCATAGCAGTTTCAAAAAGAAGAAATCAGGTTTCAATATATTACGGTACAAACAGCAGGGTACTATATCCAGAAACTATAATCCTTCCTCGTTTAAACCAGGAAATAGCCGTTGCACAAAGATATAAGCAAAGCTTCTTTGAATTGCTTTCAGAAATTAATATTGCAGAAATGGAAAACAGGGTAATATTATCCACAGTTGTTGAAGCAATATCAAAAGGATTCATGACATTAAAAGTAGCTCAAAAAGCAGAAAAATACCTTCTCGAACTTGGAGAAGCTGCAGAAAGTTCAAAATTGGAAATAAATGAAATATATAGAATCACTCCAAGATATCTTGGAGCATTAATTATGGATTATTCAAAAGATCTTCTCGATTTCCAATATCCCCAGGAAGCTTTAAAATTATTTGACGGATTTAAAACAGAAGAATTTTTAAATATGAAACTAATCTCTCAAAAACTTGGGTATGATATAGAAACAGAAAATGACCTTGAAGAATTCTTTGTAACTCCAAGAGGATTTAGACTATTATATTCAACGAGAATACCTTCAATTATTGTAAGAAATGTTGTTGAAACATTCAAAAATCTCGAAACATTAATGAAAGCAAACATGGATGAATTAATAAACGTTCCGGGTATAGGTAAAAAACGCGCTGAAAGAATCAATAGAGCCATAAGAAGGAAAAATGAATTCTCAGAAAAATTAAGCTCAGAAATGGAGGATCATAAATGAAAATAGTCGCCAATAACAAACAGGCAACCTTTCAATATCATATTCTTGAAAAATATGAAGCGGGAATAGAACTTTTGGGTTCAGAAGTGAAATCCATTAGAGATGGAAGAGTAAATTTAAAAGATGCTTTTTGCAAAATAGAAAAAGGGGAAATTTTCTTATACAACGCTCATATTAGTCAATATAAAAACGCTTCTGTTTTCAATCACGATCCAGAAAGGCCAAGAAGATTGCTTATGCATAAATATGAAATATTAAAACTGGATCAAAAAGTTAAAGAAAAAGGATTAACAATAATTCCTCTAAAGATGTATATTAATAGCAAAGGGCTTGTAAAGGTAGAAATAGCTCTCGTTAAAGGTAAAAAATTATATGACAAGAGAGAAGATATTGCAAAACGCGATCTTGAAAGAAGATTAAGAAAGAATTTAAAATACGACATGTGAGGTAATAAAGTATGGAAAAAGCCATTGAAATGAAAAACGTAACAAGAAAATTTGGAGATGTGATTGCTCTTAACAATATAAACTTTACAGTTGACGAACAAAAAATTGTCGGATTATTAGGACCAAACGGTGCAGGAAAATCCACTTTAATGAAAATCATCTCTACATTAATATTACCTTCATCAGGAAGCGTTAAAGCATTTGGATATGATGTTGTAAAAGAAAAGGATAAAGTAAGAAAAATTATTAGCCTTGTATCAGACTACACAGTTCTTGAAGATGAGCTTACACCATATGAAAATTTAATTTTATTTGGAAAAATAAGCAATGTAAGAGACGATTTAAAATCACGAGCAATTGAATTACTGGAAGATTTTGGACTTTCAATATATAAAAACAGACTCACAAAAAATCTTTCATCTGGAAATAAACAAAAATTAAATATAGCCCGTTCTTTAATAAAAAATCCAAAATTACTTCTTTTAGATGAACCAACTATAGCTATAGACGTTGAAACATCTCGATTTATAAGAGAATATATATTGGATGAAAATATTAAAAACAAAAAGACAATACTCATTTCTTCGCATTATATGTGGGAAGTTGAACAAATAGCTTCAGAAGTTGCTATTATTGTTGATGGAAAAATCGTTGAATACGATAAAATGATAAACCTCATGAAAAAATTTGAAGACAAACTCTCCATTATAGAAATAGAGCTGGAATCTCAGGAATACCTGAAAGATATTGAAGAACTTAAAAACAATGAAAATATACTTGGATTAAAAATTATTTCCTCAACAACAGCAATTATAGAAACTCCATTAAAAATAAATGAATTTGAAAAATTATTAAAAGATAAAAATATAAAATGTTCCTTCAGACAAATGAAAATATCCCTGGAAGACGTATATTCATCGGTAACAAAAGGAAGATTTTAATGGAGAGATTGGATAAATTCCTTGCAAATGCAAAGGTTGGGACACGTTCTGAAGTAAAAAAAATTATTAAAGCCGGTGTTGTAAAAGTAAACGGTAAAACAATAAAAAAGCCCGAATTTAAAGTCTCAGAAAACGATGAAATAACGGTCAATAACAAAAAAATAATACCACACAAAAACATTTATATTATAATTAACAAACCAAAAGGCTACCTTTCAGCAACATACGATAAAAAAGACAAATACGTCCTTCAATTAATAAACCACCCATATAAAAATGAATTAAAAATAGCAGGAAGACTTGATAAAGATGCACATGGTCTATTAATACTTACCAATGACGGTGAATATATACATAAAATTATTTCTCCCAAAAAAGACATTTACAAAACCTATGAAGTAATAGTAAAAGGAGAGATTACTGAAGAAAAATTGGAAAAATTAAAAAAAGGAATCAAATTAAAGGATTTTACCACAAAACCTGCAATAATAGAAAAGGTAGAAAACCAAAAAATTACAATTAAAATCTCCGAAGGAAAATTTCATCAGGTAAAACGTATGATGAAAGCTGTTGGGCTTGAAGTAATTGATCTCAAAAGAATTGCTATAGGAAATATAACCTTACCAGAAAACTTAAATGATGGAGAATGGATAGAACTTATTAATAATAAGATATAATGCGGTTCCTATGGATACAAAATATCCATATGGAACCTTTTCTTTTCCCTTTTTTAATTGATAAAATAACGCTATCAACAAGGAAATCAACATAATATCAAAAACCGATTCGCCAAAATACATCCCAATTCCTGCAAGCAGTATTTGATCACCTTTCCCTAACTTTCCTTTTCTAACAAATATCCATAATGTCAAATACAAATATATGGCAACGAAGATATTTTTCGCTGAAAAGCTAAAAATAACACCTAAAAATAAAATTGCATAATTTAAAATATCCGGTATTAAAAACGTATTAAAGTCTATAATTCCTATCATCATTATTATAATATAAACAAAAAAATCCATTGAAAGTCCATATAATAAAAGAACAAAAAGAGCTCCCGATAAAATCGGGAGTAAGTATAAATTATTAATTTTATTTTCATCTTTAATCCTGTAAAATATCTCTTTCATTACCTTCAAGCAACTCCTCCAGAATATTTTTCATACCATAATAATACCATGGATACTTTTCCTTCATTTCCCTAATAAGCAATTTTGCCTCTTCTTTTTTTCCTGTTTTTAACATCGGTATAGCCAATAAAATTCTAAAATGTTCATAATCTTTATTTTTATCAAGGAACTTATTAATAAACTTCTCAACATTTTCATACTTTCCATTCTGGAACATTACCTTTGCCCAGATTTCAACATCACTCACATATTCAGGCTGGGAATTTGCAATCTCTTCCTGCAATTCATCAGCTTCAATAGTTCTTTCAAGTTTTCTATAAATATCTATTAACTCATATTTTGCCAGAATACTCTTTGGATATTTATTTAAAAATTTCTCCAATATTCTTGCAGCTTTCTTAAAATTCTTTGATTGCCTATATGCGTCAGCAATCATAAAATATGTTACCGTATTTTCTGGCATTAACTCAACTTCTTTTAACCAGATCTCTGCGGCTTTTTCATATTCCCCAAGATTAAAATATGTTTCTCCCAATTCTGACAATGCTGCTATATTCCATGGATCCTGTTTAACAGCCAATTCCAAATATTTCTTTCCTTCTTCAAGATTACCCTCTTCAACAAGTACCGAACCCAAAATTTCATATGCTGGTGTATAATTTGGATCGATCTCAATCATAAACTTGACAATTTCCTTTAATTCATCGAAATTGTGATGGTCTGCATAATCAAGAATTATATCATAAAGTTCATTAAGCGTGGCATGATTAAAATCAGAAGGTTTTAAATCAAATTCTTTTAAATAAGCAAGAAATTCGGAGAAAATGAAAGGCTGGGTAACAAAATTTGAAGAAATTCCAGGAATATTATCAGCAAGTATTTTTATCTTCTTTGCTTCGTTCATTAACTTCTTATTCGACTTTAAGTCTGCCATTAACAACTCTAAATCTCCTTCATACATAACTTCTGCGAGCATTACAGGAAAAACTGTATCTGTATTTATTTCAATCTTTTCTCCATCTAAATCTAAAATTGTCACTGTGTCCATAACTATCTCCCCCTATATTTAATATTGTCGTAATTTTATTTTATCATTTTTAACATAAAATAATAAACAGGATATTGTGCAATCATTATCAATCATCTCATCTTAGAATTGAATATTTATGATTATCAAAACAAATTTAAGATGTATCTACGGAAAGGAGCAAAACATGAAGAATTTTAAAGCTTTTATCTCATTAATTATAATTATATCAATATACTCAATAATAATAGAACCATTTTCTTTGCAAAAAAGCTATCTCAGCATTGACATTCCTGAATATAATGGAAATATAAAAATAATACATATTACCGATCTGCATATGTATAAATACATATTTTTTCATGACAAGATTTTAAATGAAATAAAAAAAGAAAATCCTGACTTAATATTATATACTGGAGACTCTATAATAAAAAATACAGAACAAAAAGACTTAACCCTCTTTTTCAAATTGCTAGGCGAAATTGCACCTGTTTATTTAATATATGGAAATTGGGATTACTATGATATAAATAAAGTAAATAATGCCTACAACAACAAAAACATTCACATAATAAATGACAATACCACTATACTTAAAATAAAAGAATTAAATCTAAAATTAATTGGGCTTCCTATATATAAACAAATAACCAGAATCGACACAACACCGGCAAGCTACACAATAACCCTCGAACATATCCCAGACACAATATTTTATAACAAAGAAGTCTTTGATCAATCAAATCTCATCCTTGCCGGTCATACACATGGCGGACAGATATACATTCCTTATTTAACAAAAAAAATACTAAAAAAATATGCCTTTTATTTAAGAGGAAAAAAAGAACTTGATAAAGATAAAATCATGTATATAAACAGAGGCCTTGGAGCATGGTTTAATATAAGGCTTTTCTCATCACCAGAAATACTGGTAATAGAATTACATTAAAATTTAATACAATTGTTTATTAAAATATAAATACTTCCTTGACTAAGAAAGGAGAATATGTTATAATTTGCTCAGACAAAAAAATTATAATATAGAGGTGAATAACATGAAAAAAGGGATACACCCAGAAATGAAGCTTATTACTGTAAAATGTGCATGTGGAGCAGAACATCAACTTTACAGTACAGAAGATAATTTCCGTGTTGATGTTTGTTCACACTGTCACCCATTCTACCTTGGTGAAACAAGTTCACAAATCATCGACACAGAAGGTAGAGTACAGAAGTTTAAGAATAAGTATGCTAAATTCCTTAACTCATAAGTGGGAGGTTAACCTCCCATATTAATCATTTATAAATCACTTTATTATGGAGGTAGTATTTGTGACTAAAAGTACGGCATTTGGGGAAACTGTGAAAGTAACGGTAAAAGACATTAAAAAATTCGGAGCTTTTGTTACATTAGAATCTGGTGAAGAAGGATTTATTCACATTTCTAAAATTTCAAATGACTACGTAAAGAACATCTCAGACTTTTTAAAGGTTGGACAGGAACTCGAAGGAAAAATTATCGGAAAAACAAAAGACGGAAAAGTTGAACTCTCCTTAAAAACTGAAGATGCTCAGGAAGAAAAGAAAGATGAAGAATTCGAAAAGAAACTTTCAAGATTCTTAAAAGACAGCGACAGGAAACTTTCTGAGTATTCAAGAAGACTTGATAAGAAAAGAGGTGGCAAGGGGAGAAGATAATAAAACAAAATTATTGGGGGATTAAAAAACGGTCCAGATTTATCTGGACCGTTTTGTTTATTACTTACTATTACTACCAGTTGTTGATGTCGTAGATTTAGAAGTTGAAGATGACTTTGAATCATTTATATAAAAACCGCTTCCTTTAAATGCAATACCCACTCTTCCTATACCTTTTTTAGCAACTCCACCGCATTTTTCACAAAAAACTTCAGGAGTTTCATTCATTCCATGCATTACAGTAAATTCATGACCGCATTCCTGACAAACATATCTATAAATCGGCATCTTTTCACCCCCGTTCTAAAATTATTTATTATGATTTCAAGTAAATTTTAACAATATTATATTTATATAATATGTCACATCTTTTAAAATCAAAAAAAATTTTATCCACCTCTTTCAGAAAAAATCATATCAATTAACTGAAATTTAATTTTAACTTGAATTAAATAGAGATTTAGTGTATAATATTTTTTGAGAATACGAAAAAAGGAGGAATTTTTTGTGTCAGCATTAACAGTATTAGCCATTATAGTACATATAGTTTTATCCATTGCTTTAATCTATTTTGCATTACACAGAATGCAGAAAAATGCCGAACTTGGTGGAGCATTTGGTTCAGGTGCAGCTCATACAATGTTCGGTAGAGAAAAAGGATTTGATCCAGCTGCAAAAATGGCATTATGGACAGGAGTATTGTTTATGATTTCTTCATTTATAGTTACTGCACTTCTTGCGAGGTGATTAAGTAGTGGACGTAGAAAAGCAGCTTGAGATAATAAAAAGAAACACAGTTGATTTAATCAATGAAGAGGAATTAAAGGAAAGACTTAAAGAAAAAAGTAAATTAAGAATTAAATTAGGAGTAGATCCATCAAGGCCGGATCTACATCTTGGTCATGCTGTAGTATTAAAAAAATTAAGAGAATTTCAGGATTTAGGCCATCAAGTTGTACTTATCATTGGTGACTTCACTGCAAGAATTGGTGATCCTTCAGGAAGATCAAAAACAAGACCTATGCTCACCCTTGAAGAAGTAAAGAAAAATGCAGAATCCTATCAAAAACAGGCATTTAAAATCTTAGACAAAGAAAAAACAGAGGTTAGATATAATGGTGAATGGTTTGACAAAATGACATTCCACGATGTAGTTAAACTTTCCTCACATTACACCGTTGCAAGAATGCTTGAAAGAGATGATTTTGCCAAACGTCTTGCAAACAATGAACCTATTAGCGTATCTGAATTTTTATATCCTCTTGCTCAGGCATATGATTCAGTAATGGTTGAGTCTGACATTGAAATAGGGGGAACTGATCAATTATTTAATTTATTGGTTGGAAGAAAAATTCAGGAAGCATATGGCCAGAAATCACAAATTGTATTAACAATGCCTATAATTGAGGGAACAGATGGCCATCTAAAAATGAGTAAATCATATGATAATTACATTGCATTTGAAGATGAACCATTTGATATGTATGGAAAAGTAATGTCTATTCCTGACACATTAATATTGAAGTATATGAGACTTGCCACAGATGTTCCAGAAAACGAAATAAAAGAATATGAAAAACAAATGAAAGAAAATTCAGTAAATCCAAGAGACATAAAAATGAAACTCGCATATGAAATTGTAAAATTCTTCCATGGAAAAGAAAAGGCGGAATATGCTCAAAATGAATTTGTAAAAGTTTTCCAGAAAAAGGATATTCCCGATGAAATGGAAGAATTAACAGTTGAAAAAGAAATAACAGCTATTGATTTATTAATGAAAACGAATTCAATTTCAAGTAAAAGTGAAGCAAAAAGATTAATAAAGCAGGGTGGAGTTAGAATAAATAAAACGAAAATCAATGATCCTTTCCAATTATTGGAAATTAAAGACAATGACATTCTAAGAATTGGAAAAAGAAGGTTTTTTAACCTCAAAACAAAGTAAAAAATTAAAAAAATTTATAGTATAATATAAATAGTGTGTATTAACAACTATTTAAAATTCAAAAATTTAAAAGAGGGGGTAGAGCGTATGCGTAAAGCACTTTTAGTAATGGCATTAGTACTTTTTGGTATCTATTCATTTGCGTTTGTTGATGTTCCAGAGGATCACTGGGCATATGAATACGTTATGGATTTAGCAAACAGAGGTATTCTTCCTATGGAAGATAACTTCAATCCAGATGTTGTTTTAACAAAAGCTGAAGTTGCTGAATTATTATCAGACACATTAACTTACATTGAAAACGACCCTGTATTGGCAAAAGCAGAAGATATAAAAAGAGTAGAAACAGTTATGGGATTATTAAACAAAAAATTAGATGATGCTTTATCAGTAAAAAGTGATGTATCAAAACTTAAAGGTGAAACTTCAAGAAAATTATTGGAAACAAAATACATGGTTCTTGATTTAGGGGATAGAGTAACTTCTCTTGAAAATGCATTAAGCAAAAATACTGATGATGTTTCTGTAAACACAGAAAATATTGATGGTTTATGGGAAGAATTAGAAACATTACAGAGCGATCTTGACTATGTATCAGGTGAAAATGTAAAAGCTCATGAAGAATTAAAAGCTTTAATTGCTAAAAAAGCTGATGTTGAAAAAGTTAAAGAACTTTCAGAAGAATTAAACAAGGTTTCTACAAAGTTAGAAACAATAACGAAAGTTGCTTACAGAGCATTTAATAATGCAGATATGGTTGTTGAAGATATGTTAGATTTAAGTGATTCAGTTGATTCTTTAAATACAAAAGTTTCTACAATTGAAGGAAATGTTAATGCTAACACAGAAAAAATAAATGCAGTAGAAGAAAAAGCTAATTCCGCAAATACCATGGCCATGGTTGGAATTGGAGCAGCAGTATTAGCAGCTGTATTAGCATTTGTATTTTAATAAGTAAAACATGTGATTAATTAATTTAATGTTAAAAAAGACTTGACATTTTTGCAGAGTTATGATAGAATAATTACAGTTTAAGTCAAAACAAAACTATATTTAAGGAGGTTGTTTGAATGAAGAAAGTATTGGTGTTTTTAGTAGCATTATTATCCGTAGCTATGTTTGCTAATCCTGCACTTACAGTTAGTGGATCAGCAAGCTTCGAATTAGTATTTGATGAAAATGGTTTTGATTTAGTTGCTGGCCCAGCTGGTAGCGGAACATGGGGTGCAGAAGGAACTTTTGAAGCAGCAACAACAGATGGAACATGGACAGCAGCATGGGAATGGGATGGTTCAGATGTTACAGTAAGCGGTGTTGCATTTGAAGGTAAATTATTCGATTTATCCTTGGCTAAAAACGCATTAACTATTGAACCTGCAGCAGTTGCTGGTTTATCAGTAACTTTAGAAGATTTAGGTGCAAAAGATTATGTTAATAAAACAAAAGCTGTTAAAGATGCAAAAATGGAATTTGCTGACTACTCATTAACAGTAGAATACGCATTACCAGTTGCAAAATTTGGTTTAGATTCAATATTCTCAGATGTTAGCGTTGCTGGTAATTACGGAGTTAACTACTTCTCAAAAGACGCTGAAGTATTAGGTTACTTCGATGCATCAGGAAAAGAATGGGAATTACCTGCAGCTAAAGAAAGCGTTGCATTAACAGGAACATCAACATACACATATACAAAAACAACATGGAAATTAGATGATTTAACACTTTTAAGCGGTGCTTCATATACAGCTCCATTCTATGGTGTAGACTTCTCAGCTGACTTTGCTGTAGTTGCTGGTTTATCAGTATCAGCTCACTATGGAATGTCAAATGCTGGTGGAGATTTTGTTTCTTCAATAAAAACAACTACTTTAAAGGCTACAAAAACAACATATACATCAGAAGTAGCTGTTGGTAAAAGTGCAGATTATGACGACGGAACAAAAACAGAAGATGCTACAGATATTACAGCAGTTTACAAAAATTACACAGCAAAAAGCAAACATGAATTAGATAAAGAATATGTTCTTACATTATCATACTCAAATGAATTTGCTTTAGGTGAATTATTATCATTAACACCACACGTTAAATTCTTTAACAAAATCAATCAGACACCTGCAAAAGCTACAAAAGATAAAGGTTATACATCACAGAAATTCGCTATTATTGAAGAAAAAGCTACAAAAGCTACAAGTTCAGATGCAACACAGATCGAAGCTGGTTTAGACTTATCAGTTAATGTAGCTGGATTAACATTAGGTGTAGAAGATACATATTACTACTCATTAGTAAAAGATGATACACAATATGCATTTGTAAATGTTTCAGCTGGTTACGATATGGATATGGTTTCATTATCAGCATTATTAAAATCAGCTATTACAATGGAAAAAGGTAAAGACATGGATTACATTGCTAATGTAAATGTAAATGCAACAGTAACTCCATTAGAAAATGTAACAGTTGCTGCAGATGTATACTACGACTTAGATAAAGATGACACAAACAATGATAATGCAATGGGTTACTCAGTAACTGCAGATTATGAATACTCAATCTTCAACTTTGGTGTTGTTGCTGGTACATACAACGGCAAATTCAGCGCTAATGACGAAGATATGCACTGGTACGCATACGTAAAAGGTTCAGTAGAATTTTAATCTGGATTTAAATTAATACAATCCCGGCGTTAGCCGGGATTTTTTTATGAATATCATAAAAAAAAATTTAATAAAACTAGCCTTTCCAAAACGGAAAGGCTAGTTTATTTCTATTATATCAAATGTATTATATTTTAAATCCATTATCATTAATTTGTTTATAAGTGCATTTTCGTAATCTCCTGTAATAATTTTTATGGTTTCACTTACCTGAAGTGAAGCTATCATGGATACAGCATATGGAACAACATATTTTGTTTCTCCTGTATCTTCAATATCTCCAAAGATTTCAAATAGTCGCTTTGTTTTCCCGGGAATAATATCTGTTACCTGCCCATAATACCCTTCCACACCACCATGAATATAAGGAATATTTTTTTCAAATGCTCTTTTATCAATTATTTTACGACCTTCAAAGTTATCCAGACAATCTATTATTATATCTACATCAGGGAATTTAGTGTCTTCTGTTATTTTTTCATCATATATATAATACTTTACTTCTGGATTGATTTTTTCTAACTTTTCTTTTGCTGCAATAACCTTCTTTTTTCCAATATCTTCAATATCATATAATATCTGTCTATTTAGATCAGGTTCATCGAGAATTCCATTGTCATATATATGTATTTTCTTTACACCTAATCTTGAAATTTGCATTAAAACGTTACTTCCTAAACCTCCTGCCCCACAAACCATAATACTTGAGTTTCTTATTTTTTCAAAATCTCTTCCAAATAGGATTTCATGTCGATTATATCTCAAAGGTTTTCACCTCTTTAAAATTGAAAGTTAATAATGAAATATATAGAAAAAGAGTTAATATTCTCATTTACTCCTTTCTGTGGTTTCCAGTATAAATCATCAACTAATGCTATTTTATTTATATATTTAGTGTATTTATAATCTGTTCCTAAAAGAATGTTTGAAGTTAGCTGATATTTTAATTGTGTTTCAAAGCTATACATATATTCTTTTACTTTTTCTTCTAAAAAATGTGTTCCAGGAATATAATTAGATTCTTCATGCCATGGATCATGTGGCGATTTTGAACCGGATATTACATATTCTCCACTGGCTTTCAACCATAATTTATCAAATGTATTTTCGTACTCTAATAATGTGGATAATGAATCCTCACCATATAAATATCCAATATAATTGTCCTTGTAATCTATAATTCCGCCAGGATATACAGACGCTGGGTATTGCGTATATTCATATGGTTTTGGAAGCCTTTCATATGTGTATTTTGTTGCACCTGCATTATAAATACCAAACTTTCCAGAATTAGTCCTGATATTTAATCCCGTGGACCATGCAACCTTATCGGGATTTTGATATGAGTCTGGATCAAAATATCTATTCATATTTAAGTCATCAGCAAGAACCTGAAGGAAATATTTATATTTTTGATTATCGTATTCCATGAATAATCCCACAATAGAATTGTCGTTTACATATTCTCCCCAGGGTGCAATCATTGAATTTTTATAAGCCTGAATAATAGGCACAGGAAATGGTGAAAATAGATAATAGATATCTACAGTTCTATCTGTATATATAACAGAATCTTCATAACCAATTTTAAAATTGCCAAATTTTATCCCAAAGGTTTTAAAATTCATTCCTCTATCTGGATAACCGTATTTCGAATATTCATTTAATGGTACCCAGAAGGCCCTATAAAAGGCGTTGTCATTTTCAAATGATAGTTCTATATTGGTTTTATAAATATTTTGATTTATAAATAATGCATATTTTGAATCTATTGTATCTTTTAACTGGCTCTGACCAACTCTTAAATAAAAATCTTTATTAAAATAAACCTTTAAGTATCCCTGCTGTATTAAGAAATAATGGTTTAGTATAAAGGAGGCATGATCTGTAAATACATATTTTCCATCTTTTCTTACCGGAAAGTCTATAATTGCTTCAAAGTTGTCTGAATAATATCCACCAATTAGTTGAAGATAATCGCTTGTAGCTGAATTGGTAATTGTATAATCTGCAATAAAGTTAAAGGAAAAGTTAGCAAAACCGTTAAAAGATACTAAAAGTATAGCTATAAGTATTAATACTATTTTTTTCATATTTCTTCTTCAACTCCTTTTTCAATATAATTCTCTTTATTTGTTTTTCTGGTAAAGTTTAATGATGCAATTACAAGAGCTATAATGAGTATTATTCCGCCTATTATTTGTGTTGACGTCATTCTTTCGTGCAATATTATAAATGATGATAGCATTGCAAATATTGGTTCTCCAATAAATATAAATGCTGTGGTATTGGTGGAAACAACTTTTTGATATTTTAATTGTACAAGTGTTGCAAATATTGTAGCAAGAACTGCTGTAAACAATGCTGTGCCAATCATAGGAAGAGTTATATGAATGGGTTTTGTTAATGATAATGCACCATTTAATACTGCAACAAATAAGAATTGATATCCAAGTAATGATGTTTCTTTTTCTATCTTTGAATACTTTGTAATATATACCATTGATAATGCAAAGAATATTGCGCATAATAATGTGAGAAAATCGCCAAAATTAAATCCTGAAATTCCTCCTGATAATAGATAAGAACCTGTAATTGCAAAAGGTAATGCTATAATATGGTTTAAATGCGCTTTTTCTTTTTCTACAAGATACGAAAAAAATGGAACCATGATTATATATAATGATGTTATAAATCCGCTTTTTGAAGCTGTTGTAAGAGTTAATCCTATTGTTTGCGTAATATATCCAAGAGCAATGAATATTCCTATTATCATACCGTATTTAAAGTTTTGCTTTTTCCAGATTAGAAATGAAAGCAATGATGCTATTGCAAATCTTAAGGTTAAAAAGATATAAACATCATTTTCTCCAACTGTCATTTTTATTAGAGGAAATGTACTTCCCCAGATGAAGGTTACAAATAGCAATAAAAAGTATGCTTTTAACATATAACTCCTCCTGTTTTATTGTTTGTTTTTCAAATTATTTTATATGATAAATTATATCATATGATACACTTTTTTATAAGAGATTTTACCGCATGAGTAATTTTTTTTATGATATAATATTATTATGTAGTAATAAAAATTATATTATGAAGGGTGATTTATATGTTTGATGAAATATTAAAGTCAAAACCTATTTTTGTTGAAAAGGTATGGGGTGATTTTTCTTTAAATAAAGATTTTAATATTGAAAATATGGATAAAATAGGAGAAGTATGGTTATTCTCCGGATTTGAGGGTTATGAAACGGAACTTTATGGTATGGAATCAAATAATTCTTATG